>DASXTD010000718.1:0-2514 GCA_036505655.1 Chloroflexota bacterium | reverse complement strand
CGCCGCTGGCTCGGTATTGACGTTCCCTGGCTTCCTGAGCCTCTACCAGGAAGCACGAGATGAGGACGCGGCCGCCACCGACGAGGACCGTCAGCCGCTGCCCCCGCTGGAGAAGGGTGAGGCCCTCGACCTGATCTCGCTCACGCCAGAGCAGCACTTCACGCAGCCGCCGCCCCGCTTCACTGAGGCGAGCCTGGTCAAGGCACTGGAAGAGCGCGGTGTCGGGCGTCCCAGCACGTACGCCCCCACTATCTCGACGCTCAAGACCCGTAACTATGTCGATGTCGAGAGTCGCCGTCTGCAGCCGACCCCACTAGGAAGCCTGGTCACCGACCTGCTCATCGAGCATTTCCCAACCGTGGTTGACGTGGACTTCACAGCGGGGATGGAAGAACAGCTCGACGATATCGCCGAAGGCCGGAGCGAGCGCGTTCCCGTGCTGCGGGAGTTCTACGGCCCGTTCTCCAAAGCTCTGACAGCCGCCGAGACCCAGATGGAGCGGGTCAAGCCTGCGGCCGAAGCCACTGACGAGGTGTGCGAGAAGTGTGGCCGGCCTATGGTCATCAAGTTCGGCCGTTTTGGCCGCTTCCTGGCCTGTACCGGATTCCCTGAGTGCAAGAACGCGCGACCAATCGTCATCAAGGTGGGTGCGCTCTGCCCCAAATGCGAAGCCCCCATCCTCCAGCGGCGCACTAAGACGAAGCGCACGTTCTACGGCTGCTCGCGCTACCCCGAATGTGATTGGACCTCGTGGTCGCGGCCTCTGGAGCAGCCCTGCCCCTCGTGTGGCGGACTGTTGGTCGAGTCGGGCCGCGAGCGAGCGAAGTGCACGCAATGCGGCAAGATCATCCCGATCAGCGAGCTGGAGCCAGTTCCGGAAGCTGCCGCCCGATGAACCAGGCCAAGCCTGGCGGGTTTCGGGGCACCTCCCATGGCGGACTTCTTGTGGTTGGTGGCCCCGCCGTCGGGTCTTCGCGGCCTGGGCGGCTCCAACGGCTTCGCCAATCGATGGCGGCGGCCGAAGTGGATGCTGTCCTGGTCTCCCAGCCGGAATCGCGCCGCTATCTGAGCGGCTATCGTGCGACCGATCTGCCACCACGCGATTCGGCCGGGTATCTGCTCATAACCGAGAGCGGCCAGTTCGTGCTGACCGATCCACGGACCGAAGCCCAGGCGGCGGTCGAAGCTCCGCACTTCGCACTCCGTCGCTACGGCGGAGGCGTAGCCGCCCGTCAGGCGCTCAGAGACCTGGTCAGTGAGCAACGTATCAAACGGATCGGCTTCGAGGCCCAGCATCTGCCCTACGCGCTATGGCAGGATTTCAATGGCGCCCTGGAAGGCGTGGCTACCTTGCTCCCCACCCCTGGGCTGATTGACGGGCTGCGCGCGGTGAAGGATGAAGACGAGATCGCTGCTCTCCGCGCGTCAATCGCGCTCGATGACCAGGCCTTCACTCACCTGGCGCGCAACCTGCACGAAGGGCGACGGGAACAAGATCTAGCCTGGGAAGTCGAGGAGTTCATCCGTACGCAGGGCGCTGACGGCATTGCCTTCGATCCCATCACCGTAAGTGGTCCCAACGCCGCCGTCCCCCACGCTCGGCCCGGCGAGCGGCCGATCCAGGCTGGCGAGCTGGTACTCATCGACATGGGGGCGCGCCTGGACGGCTATTGCTCCGACATGACGCGGACGGTTGGCCTAGGATCGGTGCCTCCCCGTCTGAAAAACATCTGGCAGATCGTGCTGGAGGCGCAGCTCGAAGCAGAAGCCAAAGTGCGGCCGGGGATGATCGGCTCCGAGGTAGACGCCATCGCTCGGAGCGTCATCCAGCGGTCCGGCTACGGAGATGCATTCGTCCATGGATTGGGGCATGGCATCGGGCTCGAGGTCCACGAGCCGCCCTGGATCACCCAGACCAAGGGCGACATGGTGCTCGAGCCCGGCATGGTGTTTACGATTGAGCCGGGTATTTACCTACCTGAAGATTGCGGCGTGCGCATCGAAGACATCGTGCTGCTTACCGATCAGGGCGCCGAGGTCCTCCCCCGCTCGCCCAAGAAGCTTCCCCTGGAGGAGGTACTCATTGATCTCGACCGGTGATCTGCGAAGGGGCGTGGTCATCGAATCTGACGGGCAATTGTTCCAGGTCATGGAATACCAGCATCTGAAGATAGGTCGCGGCAGCGCCCAGGTGCGTATGAAGATGCGGAACGTTCGGACTGGCGCCATCGTCGATCGCACCGTGCAGGCGGGCGAAAAATGGCCCCGGGTTCAGCTCCAGCATCGCGAAGCCCAGTTCCTCTACGAAGAGGGCGGCAACTATTTCTTCATGGACCAAGAGAACTTCGAGCAGATCGCATTGTCGCGTGACCTGTTAGGCGATACGGCCCTGTACATGATCGACGGTATCCACGTGGAGATCCAGATGAACGGCGACGAGGCCATCGGGGTCGAATTGCCTGTCAATGTAGAGATGCGGATCGAGGAAACGGCCCCCGGTTTCAAAGGTGACAC
>DASXTD010000717.1:0-3274 GCA_036505655.1 Chloroflexota bacterium | reverse complement strand
AGCGTCTCGATCCATTGCTCATACGCTGACTTCGGCCTGCTCCACACGCCGCGACTCGACCCTGCTTCCATTCGGTGCTCTCCTCATACTCACTGGCGAGATGCCGCATGTTACACGCTCCCAGCTAGAATGCTGGCGACGATGGAGCGGAGCGGTCTCGGGAACCAATGCCGAGGGGCGTAGGAAGCGGGGCCGTCAAATGGAGGTCATGCGATGAGCTTCAATGGGCACGTGGTCATAGATATGGATTCCCACGTCCGCGAGTACGAGGACGTGGATCGGACCTATCGGGAGTACATCGATCCGGAATACCGCGAGTCCTTCGAGCTCCTCTCCCAGGCGGTGGCGAAGCGCCAGGAAGCGGGGCGGCCGACAGCGCTGTTCATGCACCCGGAGGCCATCATCGAGCCGTCCGACGAGTCACGGCCGCTGGGGGTGTACGACACCTTCGGGCTTTTGCCGCACCAGTCCCGGAACCGCAGTAAAGAAGAGGCTCGAGAGCGGAGCGGAAAGGAGCCCGTGCGGCGCGATGTGAACTGGGACCCAAGTATCCGCCTGGAGGATATGGACCGGGCGAAGATCGACAAGAGCGTCATGTTTCCCACGTTCGAGGCCAGCTACTGTGCCCTCAAGGACGTCGGCTTCGAGGGCGCGCTTCACCGTGCTTATCATCGCTACATGACCACCTATTGCAGTGAGTCTGAGGGCCGGCTCCGCTGGGCGGCGACTGCTACGCTGCGCGACGTCGCGGCTTCCGTCAGCGAGGTGACGCACTGGGCAGAGCGCGACCAGAACATGGTGGGCGTGCTCGTTCCGCCCAGTTGTCCGGACGGGCGTCTGCTCGACAACCCGAACTTGCATCCTCTCTACGAACGGTGCCAGGATCTCGATCTTCCGATCCTGGTGCACGGCGGGGTACTGCGGCCGCCGTATACAGCGGGGGCCACGGAGCTGAACAACTCAGGCTTCCTGCTGCGAGCCGTCTACCAGCCCTGGGCCGGGATGACCGCTGTGGGCGCGCTAATTGGCGGTGGCGTGTTCGACCTGTTCCCCAAATTGCGGGCGGGCGTCTTCGAGACCGGCGCCGGCTGGATGCCCTGGCTGATCGAGCAACTGGACGATGGTTACGGCTCGCGACCCAGTCTGGTTCCCAATCTGCGGCGGGAGCCAACCGAGATCCTGGAGGATGGGCGACTCTTCCACGCGGTCGAACCAGGAGAGCGCTATCTCAAGCACTGCGTCGAGGCATTGGGAGAGGACGTCTGGCTCTTCTCCACCGATTACCCGCATACGGGCAGCCCCTGGCCGGACGGAGTCTCGCACATCACCGACCGCGCCGAGCTCTCCGAGAGCGCGAAGACCAAGATGCTGGGATCTAACGCGCTCCGGCTCTGTCCGCGTCTGGCGTGACCGGGGAGCTCGAGAAAGAGGCCCCATCCCAAACGGAGCCCGAATCGGGGACCGAAACCGAGGCCGCTCGGTCACCCCAAGTAGCCCTGATCACGGGCGGGGCGAGAGGGATTGGGCGGGCCATCGCGCTGGCCCTGGCTCCGCAAGGGTGGTCGATCGCAGTCTGCTATCGGACCAGCTCGCGTGACGCCACGACGTTAGCCCAGGGCATCGAAGGGCTAGGAGGACAGGCGCTCGCCGTGCGGGCCGACGTGTCGGTACCGGAGCAAGCCGAAGCGCTCGCTCGCCACGTAGAAACGCAGTGGGGGCGCATCGATGCACTCATCAACTGCGCCGGACCGTACCATAGAGTGGAGATCATGAGCGAGACGGCCGATGGCTGGCGAGAGATGTTTGCCAACAACCTGGATCCTGTCTTCTTCCTGGCGC
The DNA here is from genome assembly GCA_036505655.1 of Chloroflexota bacterium. Lineage (GTDB taxonomy): Bacteria > Chloroflexota > UBA6077 > UBA6077 > SHYK01 > DASXTD01. The sequence continues at coordinate 1,435 of DASXTD010000717.1, read as the reverse complement.
AAGCCGTGGCCCCCGGCATGATCGAGCGGAAGTGGGGGCGGATCATCAGCTTCAGTATGGCCACTGCTGACCAGCTAACTGCGCAGCCCGGCCTCACCGCACATTACATTGCCAAAGCTGGTGTGCTGGTCCTCACCCGCACCCTCGCGCGCGTGCTGGCGCCGCACGGCATCACCGTAAACGCGATCTCCCCCGGGTTCATCGATTCGGGGAGCGCGCCCTCCACCGAGTTGGAGACCATGGGCAAGCGTATCCCAGCCGGCTACGTGGGGAGCGTCGAGGACGCGGTGAATACGGTGCAGTTCCTCCTATCTGAGGAGGCGAGCTACGTGAACGGCGCCAACATCCATCTGAGCGGCGCCTGGGGCATCTAGTTTTCCGCCGCCAGTGAATCGGATCGCCCACGCTTCTTGCCTCGTAGGCCTGGTCTCGGCCACACTGTGGAGGCGAGCGCTCGTTTCTAGGAGGCGATCATGGCAGCGCGACCGATCTGGAAGGGCGTGATCAGCTTTGGGATGGTGAGCATCCCGGTCAAGCTTTTCAGTGCCACGGAGAGCAAGGACATCTCCTTCCATCTCATCCACGAGGAATGCGGGAGCCGCATCAAGCAGCTGCGTTGGTGCCCCGAGCACGAGAAAGAAGTGGGTTGGGACGAGTTGGTGCGCGGCTACGAGTACGGCAAGGGCCAGCATGTCCTGTTAACCGACGAGGACTTCGAACATTTGCCGCTGGCCAGCAAGCACACCATTGAGCTCTCCGCGTTTGTGGAGGCCGAGGAAATCGATCCCGTCTACTACGAGAAGAGCTACTACCTGGACCCCGAAGAGGTGGGTGTGAAGCCCTACGCGCTACTCATGAAGGCGCTACAAAAGAAAGGGTTGACCGCTATTGCCAAGCTGGCCATCCGCAATAAGGAGCGCCTCGTTGCGCTTCGGCCCGCGGACGGCCGGATCATGCTGGAGACGCTTTTTTACCCGGACGAGATTCGTGCTGAGAAGCCCGAGCTCCCCGATATTGAAGTGTCGGACCGCGAGATGAACATGGCCCTGTCCCTGATCGATCTGCTGGCAGAGTCGTTCGACCCCACCAAGTATCACGACGAGTACCGCGAGGCCTTGAGCTCGATGATCGAAGCGAAGCTACAGAAAAAAGAAATCGTGGAAGAGCCTGAAGCGGTGGCGACCAACGTTACCGACCTGATGGCGGCACTCCGCGAGAGCGTCGAGAAGGCCAAGAAGCAGAAGAAGGCCGGCTAGCCAGGTTGCACCTGCAGGCAGAGTGCAAATTGCGTTGCGAAGACAATTTCTGCACTTTGCCATCCGCTAGGACCTGACCGATGGCAGCACTCGAAAAGTATGCGCAGAAGCGTGATTTTGAGGTTACTCCGGAGCCGAGCGGCCAGGAGCCGGTCGCCGAGCGCGCCGGTCCCCCGCGG
>DASXTD010000716.1:0-4790 GCA_036505655.1 Chloroflexota bacterium | reverse complement strand
TGATCTGACCGATCTGGCACGGCGCCGCGTCGGCAGCGGTCAACGGTCGGGGAGTGCGGGTGGGAAACGGTGCCCGTGCGGTAGGCTCCGGCTCCGGAGTGGCGGCATCGTCCACGGCTTCCGGCTCGAACTGAGCGGCGACCGTCTCCGCCGCGGAGCTGACGACAGCGAGCGTGGACTGCGCACGATTCAGCTCGCTGCTGAGTGCCTCGATCGTGGCGGCTGAACGGTTGTCCGAGGGGGTAGCCGCCACTCCGCTGCAGGCTGTGCTGACCAGCAACAAGACTGCCCCGGCTACGAGCCGATACGACGTAGGGCCAATCACGGGCTATTCTAGCCTTAGGAGCTTCCCGGCTTGACTTAGCTAAGGACATTGGCTAAAACAAATGTTCTGAGGTGGAGCATGCGCATTGAAGTGAACATGCACCAGGCAAAGACCCAGCTGTCCAAGCTCGTGATGCAGGCGTGGGAAGGCAATGAGGTGATCATCACCCGGGACGGTAAGCCCGTCGCGGAGCTAAAGCCATACAACCGCGGTCCCCGCGTCTTGGGTCAAGCCCGCGGGCAGATTTGGATCAGCCCCGATTTTGACGACCCGCTGCCTCCGGACATCCAGCGCTACTTCGATGGTGAGGACGACGAGGATGATCTCCTCGGCCCGGACGAAGAGCACGCCCCCAAATGAGGTATTTGCTGGACACCAACGTATTCCTGTGGGCCGCGCAGTCACCGGAACGACTTTCCGGCCGGGTTCGGGCCGTATTGGAGGATTCCGAAACCGAAGCTTTTGTGAGTCACGCATCCGTCTGGGAGATTGCGATCAAGGTGAGTCGCGGGCGTCTCAAACTGGCTGGCGCACTGGCCGACTTTCTGCCGCGAGTCATGGCAAGCCATCGACTCGACGGGTTGCCGATCGAATTGCGACACATCCTCGCTGTTGCAGATTTGCCGTGGCTGCATAGGGATCCGTTCGACCGGCTGCTGGTTTCTCAGGCCCAAATTGAACAGATGGCGATCCTTTCGGCTGATCGGGCGATCGCCCAATACGACGTCCAGGTCGTCTGGTAGGGCCATGCCTGCCAAGGTGTACACGTGCGCGGTGGTGGGACTGGACGGGCAATTGGTCGAGGTGGAACTGGACATTGCGTCTGGACTGCCCGCGTTTCACGTCGTGGGGTTGCCCGATACGGCGGTGCAGGAAGCGCGCGAGCGGGTGCGGGCCGCGGTCCGCAACAGCGGCTTCACATTCCCCATGAAGCGCATCACGGTGAACCTGGCTCCCGCCGAGCTCAAGAAAGAGGGAGCGAGCTACGATCTGCCCATCGCGGTGGCGTTGCTGCTGGCTTCGGAGCAGCTCGCGAGCAGCCCTGGCCGAGTTCTCTTCCTGGGCGAGCTCTCGCTGGACGGGACCCTGCGCCACACGGATGGCATGCTCTGCATGGTCCTGTTCGCCCGGGAGAACGGCTACGAGACGGTTTACGTGCCCGAGCCGGACGCCGCCGAGGCCGCCCTCGTCGATGGCGTGACCGTGATCCCCGTGCCGACGCTAGCCCTGTTGGTCGCGCACCTGCGGGGCGATTTCCTTTTGGCGCCTTCTCCTCGGTCAGTAGGGCAGCGGGACCTTCCCGCAGATGGCGTAGGCGATCTCCGCCACGTGCGCGGACAGGAGCACGCGAAGCGCGCGCTCGAGATCGGCGCGGCGGGAGGCCACAACCTCCTCATGGTCGGTCCTCCTGGCGCCGGGAAGACGCTGCTGGCTCGGGCGCTGCCCTCGATCATGCCACCCATGATCGAGGACGAGTCGATCGAGGTCACCAAGATCTACAGCATTTGCGGCTTACTGCCATCGGGCTCGCCGCTCGTTGCCACTCGCCCGTTCCGATCTCCCCATCACACCATCAGTGACGCTGGGCTCGTGGGCGGCGGGCGGTGGCCGCGGCCCGGCGAGATCAGCCTGGCGCATCGGGGCGTGCTGTTCCTGGACGAGCTGCCCGAATTCGGCCGCAGCGTCCTGGAGGTACTCCGCCAGCCACTGGAAGACGGCGTCGTGACCGTCTCCCGCGCGGCCGGCTCGGTGACCTTCCCCGCGAAGCTGATGCTGGTAGGTGCGATGAACCCGTGTCCTTGCGGCTACTATGGCGACCCGGTTCGGTCGTGCGTCTGCCCGCCGGCGCAGGTGGCTCGCTACGGTAAGCGGGTGAGCGGACCCTTGATGGACCGGATCGATCTCCACGTCGAGGTGCCGCGAGTTGAGTACGAAAAGCTGGCTGGACTGAGCGACGGCGAGCCCTCCTCAATGATTCGCGATCGAGTCGAGGCCGCCCGGGAGCGACAGCAGGCCCGCTTCCTGGGAACCAAGCTAACCTGCAATGCGGAGATGGGGCCGAGCCATGTGCGAAAACTGTGTGCGCTCGACGAGGCGGGTCAGGGCCTGCTGCGCGCAGCCAGCGAACGTCTCGGCTTGACCGCGCGGGCCTACCACCGCGTCTTGAAAGTTGCTCGCACCATCGCCGACCTGGCCGCGTCCGACGCTATCCAGCCCGCGCACGTGGCCGAAGCACTTCAATATCGGCCACGATTGCTGAATGATGGCTAGCGTGGAACAGGGCACAGCATCCTCGGCTCTTGTGGTGCTGCTCTCCTTGCTGTCAGCTGCTTGTGGTACCGCCGGTGGAGTCGCTCATCCGGTAGAGTCGGCCAAGGTCCTCGCCGACAACCGGACTCTGACTATCGCCATACCCGCCGAGCCGAAATCGTTGGTCGACAGGTCTCTGCAAGTCGGCCCCACTGGTAGCACTCCAGGAGCACCGGGAGCGTTTTTCCACGCTGCCCTAACTGAATACGACGAAAAAGGGATATTACAGCCGGCGTTGGCTCAGGGGCTTCCTGAGCTCGGAACCGAAAGCTGGAAGGTGTTCGCCGACGGTAAGATGGAAACCACCTGGCGCCTGAGGCCAGACCTCACCTGGCATGACGCGTCTCCAGTCCTCGCCGAGGATGTCGTCCTTTCCGTTCAAGCTCGCGTCAAGTACCTCACCGGCGGAACGGCCGGCGGAGGAGCCACCCTCAAGAAGTTCGTCGATGACGTGTCCGCGGTGGACCCTCTGACCGTCGTCGTGAAATGGAACTCCCCGTATCCCGACGCCGGCCAAAGCTTCTGGCAACTCCTCCCGGCCCACATCCTGGCGTCCCCTGTCGATCAGATCGCAACGCCGGATGCATTCGCCAATTTGCCCTACTGGACGACGGCATTCGTTGGCCTGGGCCCATACCAATTGGAGAGATGGGAACCCGGTGCGTTCATAGAAGGAACATCCTTTGCTGGCTATCTCCGCGGGAGGCCCCCGATAGAACGGATTCGCCTGGTCTGGATAGCGGATCCGAACACAGCCATGGCGAATCTTCTTTCTGGCGCGGTCGACCTCACCGTAGACGGCTCCATCTCGTTTGCGCAGGCGGTGGTTCTCAAGCAGCAGGGGTGGCCCGGCTCGGTGCTCCTTACGCCGAATGGCGATCCGTTTCTGGTCATTCAGTACAAGCTGGAATATCAGAATCCGCGGGCCCTATCGGATGTGCGAGTCCGCCAGGCCCTAGCCCACGGCATAGATAAGCAGGCGATCGTCGACCTGGTGTTGAACGGAGAACCCGGGTTCGCTGACACGATCGTCCTTCCGACCGCGCCTTATTTCCCAGCCCTGGAGAAAGTGCTCACCCGGTATCCGCTTGACCTCGGGAGATCTCATCAACTGCTCGACGAGGCAGGCTTTACCGAAGATGCAGCGGGTTTCGCCACCCGCGGTGGCGCTCGCCTGGGCGTGGAAATCCTCGCCGACCATGATCGAGAACCCTTGATCCTGGCTGATAGCTGGAAAAGAATCGGTGTGGACGTCAACCTGCGCATACGCTCGGCGCAGGGATCGCTCGACAATGAATCGCAAAGTACCTTTCCGGCCTTATTCCTCACCAGTGGGACCGGTGACAATCGAGATAAATTCCGATCGGACGCCATTGCGACGGCTGCCAGCAACTGGGTGGGCGGCAACCGCGGGGGCTACTCCGACCCCGAGTACGACCGCGCTTACGGGATTCTCAGAACTTCGCTCGATCAGAACGTACAGAACCAAGCGTCGGTGGACGCCCTGAAGCTGCTAAGCGACCAGGCAGCGGCCGTTCCCCTTTATTACAGCTACGACGTCGTCGCTCATAGTCCGGATGTCACCGGGCCAATTGCGCCCGCGGTGGCTCAGGGAGTCGCGCGGAAAGTCGAAGCGTGGCATTGGCAATAGGCGGGCCTGCAGTTCGACGTGACTGAACATGTCGAAGCTGAGCTTGGTGGCCAACGCTACGTTTGGAACGGCAGGCGTTGGAAGGGTGCTGAAGACCACCATGTCCCGCCTAGGCCCGTCCTTCAGAGCCTCAACCGGCTGCGGAAACGGGCCGGTCGCTCCACCGATCAGGCGCTCACCGACCCCGGCAAGCTGATTGCCCTTGCCGTTGGGGCGCGGTCAGCGGGAGATCCAGGTCGGGCGGAGCGGCTGGCTCGCCGAGTCCTCAGCATCGAGCCCGGTAATGGAATTGCGGCGGCGATCGTCTCCAGCATTCTTCGCGCAAAGGGAAATCCAAGGCGGGCCCTAGCAATCGTCGACCATTTCCGCGCATCAAACGATCCGCCCGTGCTGACCTCCCGAGCGGCCGCGCTCTGTGATCTGCGTTGCTGGGACGAGGCGCTGCAGCAGATTCGCGAGGTGCTAGCGATTGAGGTGAAGGCCTACGGCGGCGGGAGCGACGAG
>DASXTD010000715.1:0-3344 GCA_036505655.1 Chloroflexota bacterium | reverse complement strand
GATCACCGGTCTGCACGTCCCGAGCGACGTGATCATCGATGCTTCGATGCCGGCCATAATCCGCAACTCCGGCCGTGCGTGGGGACCGGATGGCACAGCGGCCGACGTGCTTGCCGTCATTCCGGACAGAAGCTACGCGGGCATTTACCAGATTGTCATGGACGACTGCCGCGCGAACGGCGCCTACGACCCCCTCACCATGGGTACTGTTCCCAACGTCGGCCTGATGGCCCAGGCCGCCGAGGAATACGGGAGCCACGACAAGACCTTCGAGATTTCGAAGCCGGGCACGGTCCGCGTGATTGATCAGGCGAGCAATACAGTTTTTGAGCACGCCGTCGAGGTTGGCGACATCTGGCGAATGTGCCAGACCAAAGACCTGGCGATCCGCGACTGGGTCAAGCTGGCAGTCTCCCGAGCACGGCTCAGTGGGATGCCGGCGGTATTCTGGCTCGACCCAAGTCGTCCCCACGACGCGAATGTCATCGCCAAGGTCCGTGCTTACCTTCCCGAGCACGATACGTCTGGCGTGCAGATTGAAATCATGCCGGTTGAGGAGGCCATGCGGTTTTCCCTGAACCGGATCCGCAAGGGCCAGGACACCATATCGGTTACTGGAAACATCCTGCGGGACTATCTCACCGACCTGTTCCCGATCCTGGAGGTGGGCACGAGCGCCAAGATGCTTTCCATCGTCCCGCTCATCAACGGTGGCGGCATGTTCGAGACAGGGGCCGGGGGCTCGGCGCCCAAACACGTGGAGCAGCTGCTCGAGGAAAACCACCTTCGCTGGGACAGCCTGGGGGAATTCCTCGCACTGGCGGCGAGTTTCGAGCATCTGGCCCAGACTACCAGCAATACCGGGGCACAGATTCTGGCCGACACACTCGACCGGGCAACCGGGACGTTCCTCAACGAGGACAGGTCGCCGAGCCGCAGGGTCGGTGAGATCGACACTCGGGGGAGCCACTTCTACCTGGCCCTGTTCTGGGCGGAGGAGCTCGCTGCTCAAACGCAGGACCCGGCGCTTGCCGCGGCATTCATGCCGCTGGCGCGAGCACTGCGGGCGAATGAATCCGTCATTGCCGAGGAGCTGCTGAACGTCCAGGGCGCTCCCGTTGACCTGGGCGGTTACTACCGGCCCGATCCAGTCAAGACTGAGTCGGTAATGCGCCCTTCCAAGACATTCAACGAGATCCTGGCGAGACTCGAAGGCTAGCGAAGCCTAGGGACGAGCACTGGCAGTGAGGCGCCGCGGCTGAGTCCCCGTGACTTGTCGGAAGAGCCTGCCCTACAATGCATCTTCATAGCCGCATGGGCCAATAGTCAAAGAGTTGCTCCCAGTTGATATGCCCGTAGTAGCCGAACCAGAAGGCGGCAGGAGTGCTTGGGTTCGGCGACAGCTGATCCACGACTTCGACCGGCTCGCCACCATCCGCTGGCATCAGCCACAATGAGGCCCGGTCCGCATCGTCGAGCCGGGCAAAGAGGATTGAGCTGCCGTCAGCGGACCAGATGGGCCGCTCGTCTCGGTACGCGTCATCGTGAGTGAGGCTGTGGGCCAAGCCATTGGCATCCAGTACCCGGATGCGGCGCCGGGCAAGGCCGCGCCGGGCGGTCTCCCCGCCAACGAGGTCGCCCTCGTCGGCCATGGCGACATACGCGATCCGCTGGCCGTCGGGTGACCAGGCCGGGGACGACGCGGCAGTCTGTTCGTCGGTGAGGTAGGCGCGTGCGCCGGTGACGATATCGACGACCGCAAGCCGCTTGTGGGCCCACGCGCCACGAGGGTTCCCCTCAATGAGGGCGAGGCGGTCGCCGGAGGGAGACCAGGTCCGGAAGTCGGGGTAGGTGAGGACGGCCTGCTTCGGCCATGGCTGCAACTCCCGAGTGTTGCCCCCTTGCGCCGGGATCGCAAACAGCGGCAGGCCGTCGGACCGGCCTGAGCCTGACCAGGAGGGGAGAACCCAGTACAAGATGAACACGCCGTCCGGCGACCAGTCCGCAACTTCTAGGCCGTCTGGCGACGGCCTGCCAGCATCCAGCACCTGTACGCTGCCTCCCCCATCAGCGCGCACGCGCCATAGGCTCGCGTATCGAACTGGGGGCTGCCCTTGGCCAGCCTCGGTCAGCGCGTCCGCGCGGCTAAAGGCCAGCCACTCGCCGTCGGGGCTCCAGCGCGGGTTCCCCAGAGAGCTTTGCACTGCACCGGCGGGTGCTGGGGGACTGATCTCCACGCGGTTGAAGCCGCCCGCATCCTCCAAGACGAAGGTGCCGTCGCGGGCCAGGTAAGCAAGGCGGTCGGCCTTGCGATCCCACACCGGCTCCGCCGTCCCCAACGAGCGGGCCCCCTCGCCCCGTTGATCGAGCACCCAGAACTCCTTTTCTTTGAGGATGAGCAACCACTGGCCCGAGGGTGACCAGCGGGGTTCGCGGTTCTTCCCGTCAGCGGTCAGACGCTGGGCCTCGCCGCTTGGAAGAGCCTTGGTCCAGATGTCCGCGTCGGCGACGAACGCCACCATGCCCAGGGAGGCCGTCGGGGAGCGAAACGCGACGTCGCCGGCGGCCTCGGGTGATGCTATGGCAGGTTGGTTTTGCGCACCCAGGCTGGCGCTGCTGTTCTGTGCGGATGGAACGCATGCCATGGCGGCCAGCGCCATGGTGACAATCCAGGCCCTTGGCGAAGCTAGAAGCCCGCGCATCACCCTGCCCCTGGATGTGCAGTTGGTCCCCTCTTCAGCGCTAGAACCGCTGGAACGATGTTAAACGCTGGGCCGCCGGCGGTGACCGTGTGACCAGCGGAAGCCGGCTCTGCGGCTGCCGGGGCGAGGGCAAAGAACCCCGCGCGGAGCACGGTCCCGTCGCGGCTCGCACACTTCGGCATCGTGAAATCAGCATTTTGAACGGCCGGGCCGGTCGCGCGTCGACCAGGAACGCGACCCGCCGACGCGCCCCCTAAGGGCCAGGCACACCTGCTCGCGCTGGCCAGTGCGTCACGCACGCGCTGTTTCTCCGGTGGCGGCCCTACGCGCCATCGACCCGAACTTGCGCCTCACCATGCGGGAGCAAAGCCAAACGCCCGTAATGCCCCAGAGAGCGGCGCCTGCCAGCCGCAATTGGACCGGAGCCGGGCCGGCGGCCAGCGCCCCCCAAGATGGAATGCCGCCACCAATACGAGGAGCGCGGACGCGGTGATATCCCAGCCGTCGACGACTCCCAGTGGGGCTGGCCCGCGACAGCCGCAGGGGGCGGCCCGCTTCGTGACCCCGAGGAATGCCTGCAGGAGGAGGAAAGCCACGAACAGGGCAAGCACAATCAGCGCGGTCGGGAGCGCCAGTGCCCCA
>DASXTD010000714.1:0-3445 GCA_036505655.1 Chloroflexota bacterium | reverse complement strand
GGCGAACGCGTCCTCCTGGTGCGCCAGATGCTGCGGCTCTACGGCGAAGAGCTGCCCTGGATATCGCTCTTCTTCACATCCCTATCGACGGCGTTCGTCGGCGGGCTCAAAGGGATCGCGCCCGTCGCACCTGAGTCTACGGTGGCCTGGAACATTCACCAATGGGAATTCAATTAGAGTTGAGCGAGAGGGGCACGATGACAGCAGCTGCGCAAGTACACGCGGGTTGGAAAGTAAATGGAATCCTCCTATTCGCGCTCCTGATCAGCGGTTGTGCCGGCGGTGGGCCCGCCGCAACCGGGCCAGCGCCGGCAGCGGCGGATGGGCCGCCCAGCCAGGCTCGGCCTCTGGTTATCTATGGGAAGGTCGAGCCGGCCAGCTTGGCTTTGCGACCATTCAGACAGCAGGGCGCCGCCAGTAATGTCCCCAAGCACGCGTTCAACGCCGGGCTCGCGCGCATCGATACGCACGGGGTACCACAGCCGGAGCTGCTGGCGAGCCTGCCTACTCTCAACACGGAGAGCTGGCGGGTGTTTCCCGATGGCACTATGCAGACGACGTACACGCTGCGGGCCAATCTGACCTGGCACGACGGCCGACCATTTACGGGGGACGACCTCGTTTTTGGCTGGCGGATATATTCGGCTCCGGAGATGGGCATCGCGGACGAGCAGCCCATGTCGGCGATGTCGGATGTGACGGCTCCTGACCCCACCCATTTTGTGATCCGCTGGAAGCGGCTTTACCCGGAAGCCGACGCGCTCTCTTTACCTAGCCTCGAGCTCCCCCCGTTGCCCCAGCACATTCTCGGGCCCGCCTTTGAGCAACTGGCGGCCACTGGAGGCGACTCGGTGGCCAACCACGCTTTCTGGGGCCAGCAATACATCGGACTGGGGCCTTACCGCCTACAACGATGGGAACCGGGCGCGTTCATCGACGCGGTGCGCTTCGATGGCTATGCGCTGGGCGTACCCAAGATCCCACGCATCGAGATGCGCTTCAGCGCGGACGACAACGTCGTGGTAGCGAGCTTGTTGGCTGGCGATGCGCACGTCGCCGCGGATGGCTCCATTGGAGGCAACCCAGAGACTCTGACGGAGCAGTGGAGCCGGACGAATGCCGGCACCATCTTCCAGCGACCTAGCTCACTGCGTGCTCTGATCTTCCAGCTACGGCCGGAGTTCGCCAACCCACGCGCCCTGCTCGACTTCCGGGTGCGGAAGGCGATCGCCTATGCGCTGGACAAGCAGACGATCAGCGATGGCGCCTACGGCGGGCGCGGCATTTTCGCGGACACGCCCGTGTTTGCGGGCTCGGCGTGGGGGGACGCCCTGGACGATTCCATCACGACCTATCCGCTCGACCTGCGCGCCGCGGAAACCCTAATGAACCAAGCCGGATTCATCAAAGGCTCCGATGGGGTCTACGGTGGGGCCGATGGCCGCCTTACATTCGAGCTGACCACCGACGAGGGTCAGGACCAGGTCCGCGAGCTGCTGATCATGGCGGACCGGTTGCGGGCCGGCAGTTTCGAGATTCAACAGCGCGTGCTAGCGTCCGCCACGACCCGCGACCCGCAGGTGAAAGACACGGTTCCCGCGCTACTGATCAACACCAGCAATATGGGCCAGAACGCCCTGGTTAGTCTGAGCAGCAGCCAGATCCCTACGCCGAACAATCGCTGGCAGGGCGGCAACCGGGGCGCCTGGTCGTCGGCCGATTACGACCGAGTCCTGGGTGCGTTCAACACAACGCTTGACCACGGGGAGCGCGTCGCGCAGGTACGGCAGATGCTGAGGATCTTCAGTGAGGACCTTCCGTGGGTTACGCTGTTCTTCCGCGCTGATTCAATCGGCTATGCGGTCGGCGTGACCGGCCTGACAAAGGCAGCGCCCGAATCAAACATTGCCTGGAACATCAATGAATGGGAGTTCAAGTAGCGCGAAAATCGGAGCGCATCGAGCGGGCCCCGTGCCAGACTTGTGGATCGGCAGAATCAATGAGCCACCGTGACCGGGTTTTCTGTCGCCGTTGGTTTATTCTGAGGCGCTCACCTCATCCGCTAATTAGCGGCTCTCCAGCGGCGCAGAAGGTTGAGATCAGCGGCTACGATCGTCACGTTCATCGACGCCGTCAAGGCGAGCTAGCCCACACTGCCGTCCGCTAGATCTACCGGGTGACACCGGGAGGCGTCTTGCCATTCGTTGGCAAGCCGGTTTTGCACGCTGCCGGCCGGTAGCGCCTACAATTCGTGTCTTTCATAAGGAGGTTGCATTGGCACGTAGCTATCCCATTATTTCGGCTGATACCCATTTGCAAATCGCCGCCGAGCGGTGGACGGACCGGGTGCCCGCCCAGCATCGGCACCTTGCCCCACACACCGTGCGTCTCGAAGACGGGACAGATGCAACGGTGATGGCGGAGGGCAAGCCCCAGATTTTCCATGGCGGCCTGACGGGCATGCCGTTTGAAAAGCGTACTCCCAGACTGGGCCAGTTCGACACCGCGCCTGGTGTCGGGAGCCCCGAGCAGCGGCTCCGTGAGCAGGACCTCGACGGCGTCTCGGGCGAGATCATTTACACGTTTCCAACTGGCACCAACTACTACCGAGGGATCAAGGGCAAGGACCTGGACGCCTACAGGGCGGTCATTCACGCATGGAATGAATTTCTGGCCGAAGAGTACTGCCCTGTGGATCCGAACCGCCTGGTGGCTGTGGGCCTGATGCCTGATACCGGTGTGGACGACGCCATTGCTGAGATGGAGTACTGCGCGCGGGCCGGCCTGAAGGCCGTGTGCTTGACCCGATATCCGAGCACGCAGGAGATTCCCACCGCAGAAGACGACCGCTTCTGGGCCGCCTCACTCGATTTGCATATGCCGATCGCATCGCACGTCTGCTTTGCCGGAAGCAATTCCGGCCGCCCGCCGTTCCCCCTCCAGGAGGATTGGAAGGAAGTCGCGGCGGATGTCGACCCTTTCTCGAAGTTTTCTCAGTACTCTGTCCGCGGAGCCGGTAACGCTTTGCAGATGACCTTCGACGGGGTGTTCGACCGCTTTCCAACCTTGCAAATCTACTTCGCCGAGACGATGGTGGGCTGGTTGCCTCATTTCCTGGAGACGCTTGACGACCAGTACGATCGGCACATTCACTGGTCTACAAAGGTCTTGGGTGTCAAGAAGCTGGATCGACTGCCCAGCGAGTACATCCACGACCACTTCAAGTGGGGGTTCATGCACAACCCGGTGGGTGTGAAGATGCGGCATGAGATCGGCATCGACCAGATGCTGTGGGGCTCGGATTTCCCGCACGCGGAGAGCAACTGGCCCGAATCGCAGAAGTCGATCGATGAGATGTTTGCCGATGTTCCGGAAGACGAGGCGGCTCGGATCCTGGGTGGCAACGCAATCGAGTATTTCCGCATCGACGCCAGTGCGCTGCCTT
>DASXTD010000713.1:0-3636 GCA_036505655.1 Chloroflexota bacterium | reverse complement strand
TCGCGAACCACCGCCCCGTCTTCCATGATGGGCGTTGGGGCATGGCCACGCTGGAGGTCATCATGGCTATCATGCAGTCGGGCAAAGAGCGCCGCGAGATCACGATGAGCCACCAGAGCCCGGCTCACGTCCCTTCGCCGGTTCGGGCCGATCCGAAATGAGGTACGCCCTCACCCGTCTTGCCTGCTCGCGCAGGCTGAGCCGGCCTCTCCCAGAGGGAGAGGCCGACGGGCGTCTCCCCTCTCCCTCTGGGAGAGGGTGGGGTGAGGGCGTAACCCGGGCCCTTCCTCTTCTGGCGCTCCTAGCTGCTCTGCTAGCCACCAGCTGCGGGGCGCCCGCCGGCAGCGGCCCCAACCAAGCCGCCAACAACCAGGCCCCCCAGGGTCCCAAGCGGATATCGATCGCGATGCGCGGCGAGGCCAAGACCATTAGCGCCAAGCTAAACTCAGCCGCAGGCGCCGGCGGCACCCCGGGTGTGGCGGAAACGGAGCGGATCCTTAATGCCGGCCTCGCCGTCATCGACGATGCCCAAGCGCTCCACGCCCAGTTGTCAGAGGCGCTGCCCTCTACAGACAACGGCCTCTGGAAAGTCTTCCCCGATGGACGCATGGAGACCACCTGGCATCTCCACGAAGGCATCCTATGGCACGACGGCGTGCCATTCTCTACCGAGGACCTGCTCTTCACCCTCCGGGTAGCCCAGGATCGGGAGCTGCCCATTTTTCGGGACGTAGCCTACCAGTACATGGGCAGCATTGCGGCCCCGGATGCGCGCACCGTGACGATTAGCTGGAAGGAGCCCTTCATCCAGGCCGACACCATGTTCAGCGGCGAACGGGCCCTGCCGATGCCCAAACATCTCCTGGAAAAGGTCTACACCGAGGACAAGGAGAACCTGCCCAACCTCTCCTATTGGAGCCGCGACTTCGTGGGCACCGGCCCGTTTAAGCTGCAGGACTGGGTGACCGGTAGCCATCTGGTCCTCGCGGCGAACGACCATTTCGTGCTCGGCAGACCCAAAATCGATGAAGCGCAAGTCAGGTTTATCCCGGATCCGGGAACGATGGGAGCGGCGATACTTGCTAACGAGATCGACGTCACCGAAGGCGGAAGGCTGGCACTCGATTGGGGCGTCGCGTTGCAGGACCAGTGGAAGAACGGCCGCATGGTAATCGGCAACCCAACCAGCGCAATCGGAGTCTGGCCTCAATTCCTTAACCCGAACCCAGCCATCCTGCTCGACCCTCAGTTTCGCCGCGCTCTCCTCTATGCGACTGACCGGCGCGAGCTGATCGATAGTTTGACTTTCGGACTCGGTCCCATCTACGAAAGCACAATCAGCCCGAAAGACGCTGAGTATACCGACGTCGAAGGGGCAATCGTCCGCTACGAATTCGATACTCGAAAGTCCGCCCAGTTCATCGAAGGCCTTGGCTACACCAAGGCGTCCGATGGGCTTTATCACGACGCTCAGGGTCAAGTGCTGGCCGTCGCGAGCCAGACGCAGATCACGGATGACCAGCAGGTCAAGACGCAGCTTTCAGTCGCCAATTACTGGCAGCAAATCGGGGTCAAGGTCGACCAGATCACGTTCCCCTCGCAGCAGGCGCAGGATCGGGAGTTTCGGGCGACTCGTCCGGCGTTTGAAGTCACTCGCCAACCACAGGGATGGAAGGAGCTCCGCCGCTTCTACGGTCCGAACACGCCACTGCCGGCCAATGACTACACAGGCATCAATCGGACCCGGCATCAGAATCCCGAGTTCGATGGCCTGATCGATCGCTTCTTTACGACGGTTCCCCGCGCCCAGCGAATCGACGTGCTACGCCAGATCGTCCACTACATGACGGACCAGGTCATCATTCTGGGCATGTTCTACGACGTGGGCCCCACCATGGTCTCCAACCGCCTCTACAACACGGACGGCGACGTCTACAACGCGCACGAGTGGGACGTACGCTAGTGCTGAGGACTGGGTGCTGAGTGCTGAGCCTGCGGGCGGGGCCAGCTCGTCGGCGGCTCAGACATCCGTTTCCTCTGAGCACTCAGTCCGCAGCACTCAGCACTCACTACTGGGGCATGAATGGGCGGTTGCGGCGCTGATTCGGGCGCTCGCTGCCGGACGGGCCACCCATGCCTATCTGATCACCGGCCCGGCGCAGGTCGGCAAATTCACAACTGCCCTGGCCATGGCCCAAGTGCTGTTGTGTGAGAAAGGGACTGGGTGCCGCGAGTGTCGGAATTGCCGGTTGCAGGAACGCCGCGCCCATCCGGACTTGCGGATCCTGGAGCGGCCCGCGGAGCGCAAGACCATTCCCATCAAGGACGTCCACGAGTTCACTCAGGGCATTGCGCTGCGCCCGCTCGAGGCGAGCCGCCGGGTCCTGATCATCGACGGCGCCGATCAGCTGTCAGTAGACGGCTCCGATGCGCTGCTCAAGAACCTGGAGGAGCCGCCACCGGCTGTCACCTTTCTCCTGACCGCGCCCGATCTAGCGGCGGTACTGCCAACGATCGCCTCACGGTGCCAGCGCGTGGCCCTGCATCGGGTGCCCCAGCGCGCGATCGAGGATTATCTGATCGAGCAGCGCGGTATACCTTTGGAGCAGGCCGCAATCATCGCGCAGGCTGCCGCCGGCTGTCCCGGCTGGGCGATATCGGCCTCGCGGGAGCCGGAGTTGCTCGAACGTCGGCGCCGCTGGGCGGCTGACCTGCTGCACCTGCTCTCGGTCGGCTCGCTCGACCGTATTCGATACGCCGATAACCTCGCGGATCGCTGGAGTCGCGACTCTGCGGCCGTTCGTGCGCCGCTGGAGGAATGGCTGCGAGTCTGGCAGGACGCCGCCTATGCTCAACTGGAAGTGCCTCGCACCCGTAGCCTGCTTGCTTCCGAAGAAGGGCCCCGAGTGGCGCAAGGTCTGGGCGCCCGGGAGGTCGCGGCGATGCTGCGAGCAACTATCGACACCCTGGATGCGCTCGAGGCCAACGCCAACCCCCGCCTCGCGCTCGAGACGCTCGTCCTCAGGCTCCCCACCATCCCAGCAGAACGACCAGCCGAGCCCGCGGTTGCTCGCTAACCCCACGGATGCCCGCTAACCCCACGGATGCCACCCCTCTTGACGAGGGGGCCGCCCTCGCAGGAGTCCGCACTGGCCGTAGCGGCCCGCTCCGCTGGGTTAGGGCCGACCCGGCGTTAAGCCTTCAGCCAGGCGACCTGGTGCTGGTCGCCGAAGCCGGCACCGAGGTCCTGGCCACCGTCATCGTGGCCGCCGACCAGCTAGTCGAGAACCCACCCCTCGTCCCTAGTGGACAAATCGCACGGCTTGCGACCCAAGCAGACGTGCTCCGTCTCGGGGACCAAACCACTTCGGTCTTCAAACGCACCAACCGCGAGACCACCGTAGCGGCGGCCATGCCTCCAGGCTGGTCAGACTGGATCGTGGCACCAGGCTCACCACCGGAGCTCAGCGATGCCGCTGCGCTCGACGCTCTTGCCGGTCACTTCATCGTTCGGCTGTTTCCACCAGATAAGGACAGTTGAAGGGCTACTACTCCCCGATGTCCACCTGGAGGAGGTCGGCCGCGCGGACGCCGGGGCGGGAGAAGACGATCTCGCCAGTGATCGGGTCGATGACG
>DASXTD010000712.1:0-1770 GCA_036505655.1 Chloroflexota bacterium | reverse complement strand
GACGACGACACATTGGATGATCGGGCGCTGCTCCGCGAGCTGTTGCGGCTGCACGACGATGGCCTGAGGGTGGGACTGACCGTCAGCGGACCGCGCCAGGCGGAGGTGGTGTGGCGAGCGCTCGAGGTCGAGGAGGACGGTAGGAATCCGTTCTCGTCCGTCCAGGCGACATGGAATCTTCTCGAGCCGTCGGTCAGCCCGGCGCTCGCCGACGCAAGCGGGCATGGGTGGACGGTCATCGTGAAGGAAGTGCTGGCGAACGGCCGGCTAACAGCCCACGACGGCGCACGCGCGGCGGTCGATCTGCTCGGCAGTGTCGCCGCCCGCCACCGTGTCGGTGCGGATGCCGTCGCGCTCGCCGCCGCGCTCGCGAACCCGTGGGCGTCGACCGTCCTGTCCGGCGCGGCCACCAGCAGTCAGCTGCTGAGCAACCTCATCGCAACGACGGTTAAGCTCACCACGGACGAGCTGGCGGAGCTGGGCTCGTTGGCCGAGACACCGGAGAACTACTGGGCGGCGAGAAGCGCCCGGCCGTGGACCTGAGCGAAACACCGCCTGTGCGTCCCGTCCCATCGGCAAGGGAGCTCGGCTCGTTCGCCGATAAGCAGGCCGCCGACCCAGCCACGCCACAATCGGGGGATCCCTTCTACTGATCGGTGACCTGGAAACGCACCTCACCCCGGTCGCTGACGTCAGCGTCGAGCGCCTTGTCGTCCAGCGCCACCGCAGCATCGCTGTCCAGGTAGACACGCACACCTTCGCTCTCGACAAGCTGATCGCCTGGCTGCGGCCCAGCGGACAGGGAGATGGCCAGCGGCGGTCCTGCCTCGGTGGGCGAGGCTGCAATGCGCAGGCCTGTCTCATCGGGCAGATCAGGCTGGGCCGTCAGATTGCGGATCGCGCTGACAGCGTCGTTGGTAAGCGTGAGCATCGAAATTGCCTCCAGTACCTAGTCCCAACCCGGGCCGAGCCTGGGCATCCAGAGGTGCTCTGCCCAGCGAGCCGAGGCCGGCTTCGCGGCCCAAAGTCCTGCCCCATGCCCAGCCGGAACCGGCCAAAACAGACTTCGCGTGGTGATTTCGACGGATCAATCGGCAGCCTCGGCGGGCCGGGGGTGTTCCATCCACCATTCGGTGAAGCTGTCGGCATGGAAGTCATCGGCGAATCTGATCACCCACAGGTTGCTGAACGTCTGCCGTGCGGCGCGGTAGATCGTCGTGCCCTCGATCACGGCTAGCTCAGAGGTGATCGCAACCGGACTACTCCATGAGAAGGTCGTGTCTCCGGGCTCATCCTTATTGGCGAGCCACCGACTGACGATCTGCGCGCGACCTCGCCACGGCGCGGCGTAAGGCTCGGTGCGATACTCCGCGTCCTCGGTGAACAGGGCGGCGATGTCATCGGGGTGATTGGAATTCCATGCCCGCACGTAGCCCTCGATCCAGGTGTGGACCCGGTCGTCGTTGGTCATGGACCGATCCTGGCAGAGCGGCGCGCGCGGATCGACGCCGCGCGAACCGGAGTGCGCTCGGCCGTGCCAACGCTTGGCACGCTCACTCGTACATGACGTAATCGGGCTTGGGACGCAGCCTCAGCACTTGCGACGGCGTCATCAGCGTCCCCTGGCGACGATCTTCGACGAAAAAGAGCTTGAAACCGGCATGGAACTGGCGCGGCATCCCAGTCGTGAGCTTCCGCCATGTTGTTTCCTTCGCGCCACGCGAGCCAATGCCGTCCACGGACTTGATGACGACCACGCCGCGATGACGG
>DASXTD010000711.1:0-9607 GCA_036505655.1 Chloroflexota bacterium | reverse complement strand
CTGGGCCGTCCCGGCGAACGGGTCGCCGGCGATCTTTTCTTGGAGCTTCATGATCCCCCACAGGAGGGCATCCGGACGCGGTGGGCAACCCGGCACGTGCACGTCCACCGGAACGAAATTGTCGATTCCCGGCACCGTGCTATAGGAGCCCTGGAAAGGCCCACCGGCGATCGTGCACGAGCCCATGGCGATCACGTACTTCGGATTCGCCATCTGGTCGTAGATACGGCGCACGGCTGGTGCCATCCTGGTCGTCACCGTGCCCGCCACGATCATGAGATCAGCCTGGCGTGGCGAAGGGCGAAATACCTCCGCCCCGAAGCGCGAGATGTCGAAGCGTGCCGTACCGGCCGCCATCATTTCGATGGCGCATCAGGCAAGGCCAAACGCCACTGGCCAAAGGGAGGACTTCCGCGCCCAGCCCACTAACTTATCCACCTGCGTCACCAGCACGTTGTGCTTGAGCTCCATCGGCAAGTCCATGGTGGCCTCGGGCCCCTGGAGCGCCGGGTTCCCCATTCTCTCCATGAAGTGCACCGGCTGCACATTCCGCGCTCGCTCGGCGGCTGGATCGTCCGTTTTAGCCATTCTGTCTATGCCCCCTAGATCCACTCGAGGGCGCCTTTGCGCCATGCATAAATGTAGCCGATGAGCAGCAGGCCAACGAACACGGCGACCTCAACCAGAGCGTAGATTCCCATCTGCCGATAGGACACGGCCCATGGGAACAGGAAGACCGCCTCGACGTCGAACAAGACAAATAGGAGCGCGTACAGGTAGAAACGTGAGTGGAATTGAATATGGGTGGGGCCGATAGTCTCGACCCCGCATTCATAAGGAGCGTTCTTGACTCGGTCCGGCAGTCGCGGCTCGACTAGGCGATTGATAAGTAAGGGGAGCAAACCGAAGACGATAGCAACCACGATCGCCACCGCGACTGGACCGAAGGATGCAATCATAAAGCCTCCTTCCGCCCCGCCGAGTATACCGACGCCTCTTTAGCGCCGGCAAGACTAGGACGCGGACAACGGGGCTTGTCGCGCCGTGCGTCCTTGAAGCCGTTCAGGCGACGCTGGTGGGAGCTGGCCGACGGGCCAGGACGACGAATGCGAAGATCGCCACGTAGAACGCACCCAGGGCCGCGATCTGGGAGATTTGGAGACCCGCGATCTGTACGACGAAATCCAGCCGCATGAAGCTGAGCAAGAAGCGGCCTGCCGAATAGAGCGCCAGGTACACCCAGTACGCCATGCCAGGCCGCGGCAGCCGCTGTCTCAGCCACAGCACCACTCCGAGGACGACCAGGTCCCAGATTAGCTCATAGCCCACTTCCGGATGAGTAGGGAAGCGCGACCCAGGCGAGTCCGGATGCAGGTAGATGGTCCCCCAGGGAAGGTTGGTAAGCGTCGTGAAGTGCTCGCCGTTGATCATGTCGCCGATGCGCCCAATGGCCTGGCCGACGAGGAGACCAGGTGCCGCCACGTCAGCGATTAGTCCCGAGGGCAGGTGCTCGCGCTGGGAGACGATGAACGCGGCGAGACTCCCGCCAATGATTCCGCCGTAGAGCGCGATTCCGCCCTGGTTCAGCATGATGATGCGGATCGGATCCTGACTGTAGAACGTCCAGTTGTCCAGGATGTGGACGATCCGGGCGCCGATCAAGCCACCGCCAACCGCCCAGGGGGCGAGATTGAGGATGGGCTCTTCAAGCTCGGGCCGGTCACGGGTCAAGCGAATGGCGAAGCTGATTGCGAGAGCGATGCCGAGGGCGGCGAACAATCCGTGCCAGGTGAGGGCAAAGGGGCCCAGGTGAACGATGGTTGGGTCGATCGTGATCGCTATCGTGGCGTTAAACCCTACGCCGAAATCAGGGTGTGGCGGAAGATGTCGAGGTTCTCCAGCGCCTTGCCGGCGCCCACCGCTACACAGGATGTGGGGTCTTCGGCCACGTACGCTGCCACACCCGTTTCTTTAGCGAACAGCGCATCCAGATTCCTGAGCAACGAGCCACCGCCGGTCAGCAGCATACCTCGGTCGGCCACGTCGGCGGCTAGCTCGGGCGGTGTCTGATGCAAGACGGCCTTGACGTTGGTCACTTGCAGGGCGAGCGTCTCCGACATTGCCTCCGTGACCTCGCTCGATCTGAGCACGATGGTCTTGGGCAAGCCATCCACCTGATCGCGTCCTCGCACTTCCATCTCCAGTTCGCGTTCCAAGGGAAGGGCGCTGCCGATCTGAATTTTGATCTCCTCAGCCGTGCGCTCGCCAATCAGCAGGTTATAGCGTCGCTTGACGAACGTCGCGATGACGTCGTCGAGCTTGTCGCCGCCCATGCGGATGGAGCTGCTAACCACGATGTCGTTAAGGGAGAGAATGGCAGCTTCGCTGGTGCCGCCTCCGATATCCACGATCATGTTACCGCTCGGCCCGGCAATGGGAACGCCCGCGCCGATTGCCGCGGCCAGCGGCTCGGCAATGAGGTGAGCTTCGCGGGCGCCGGCCTGAAGGGTGGCATCGAGAACGGCGCGGCTCTCGATCGAGGTCACGCCGGCGGGAATGCAGATCATCACGGTTGGCTTGAAGATCTGGAACCGGCCGCAGACCTGGCGGATGAAGTGGCGTAGCATGGCTGAGGTGATCGTGTAATCGGCGATGACACCGTCTCGCATGGGGCGGGTGACCGTGACGCGCTCAGGCGTACGTCCGAGCATCCGGCGCGCTTCTGTCCCCACGGCGAGAACTCGGGAGTCAGCTGCTGAGTAGGCAACGACGGATGGCTCGTTCAGAACGATGCCGCGGCCCTTGACATAAACGAGAACGTTAGCGGTCCCCAGGTCGATTCCAATATCCCTACCGAACATGGCAAACCGCTATGAAGATGTCAGGCTACCGACACCGGGGAGGCCCAGTCGATTTGTCCGCCCAGACTCTGCAAGACTGGCACGAGGTCCTCATACCCGCGGCTTACGTGCTGAGCTTCGCTGAGAATGGTCTCGCCATCGGCTGCCAGGGCAGCCAGGATCAGGGCAGCTCCGGTCCGAATGTCGAGCGCTCGGATGGACGTTCCATGCAGAGGCGTGGGGCCGTTGATGCGGGCCGTTTGTCCGTCCACTTCGATCTGCGCTCCCATCCGATTGAGTTCTTCAGCGTAGCACAGTCGGTTCTCGAATACGCGCTCATGGATGGTACTTGTCCCCTCGGCCTGGGTAAGCATGGCGCCGAATACCGCCTGGAGGTCGGTGGGGAAGCCTGGGTAATGAATGGCCTGGATATCGACGGAGCGCAGCGGGCCCTGGCCGAAGCAGCGCAACGTATCACCGTTGAGCTCCACCCCGGCTCCCATCCTCTGAAGTTTGTACATCACGGGGTCCAGGTGCTCGGGAATGACGCCCTCTACGGTTACGTCTCCCTGCGTAATGGCCGCGCTGGCGGCGTATGTCCCCGCGATTAGGCGGTCTGGCATTACGGTGTACTCGCAACCGTGGAGGCGCTCTACACCGTCGACGATTAGCGTGTTGGTGCCTTCGCCGCTGATCCGAGCCCCCATGCTCTTCAGGAAGGAGGCCAGGTCGATCACTTCGGGCTCAGTGGAGGCGTGCTTGATCACGGTTGCGCCGTCTGCCAGGCATGCGGCCATAAGCAGATTTTCGGTGCCGGTGTGGCTGGGATAGTCGAGATACATGGTGGCACCGTGGAGGCGACCACACCGAACGCGGTATCCGCCCTCGTCCAGCCTCACCTCGGCCCCCATCTCACGAAACCCTTCGACGTCGACGTTCACCGGGCGAATGCCGATGTCGCACCCGCCTGGCTGCGCGGCTTCGGCAGAGCCGAGGCGAGCCAGAAGCGGACCCACCACCAGGAAAGAAGCCCGCATCTTGCGGACCAGATCGGAGGGTGCTTGCAGCGAGGTCAGCGGCTCCGCCGTGACCACCACCGTGTGCGGATCCGGAAATTCGACCTGGGCTCCCAGTGCTTGCATCACCTGGGCCAGCGTTTCGGTGTCATCGATGCGGGGAACGTTGTGGATGACGCAGGGCTCGCGGGTAAGGAGCGTAGCGGCCATGATCGGCAAGGCCGCATTTTTGGCCCCACCCACGGTCACGGTGCCGATAAGGCGTGCGCCGCCCTTAATCAGCAAGCGGGGTGCGCATGGTTCTTCCAGGAGAGACGGCGTTCCATTAGTTTTGATACTGGTGCCGTTCCGGATCAGGGTCTCGCTCATTGCGATCTCCTTCGTCGTCGGCGTTGGGCCACGTTGAGTCGGGCCAGTGCAGAGCGCAATGCGGTCCGCGCGGCTTCGGCCTGCAGAGCCGCATCGGGGTGACGAACAACTTCCTGGAGAGCGGCCTCGGCCCGTGCGCGCGCATTGTTGGCGCGTTCCTCGTCGATTTCATCCTCGCGCTCCGCGGCGTCGGCGAGTACGAGGACTTTGTTTTGACTGACCTCCAGGAAGCCGCCTGTGCAGGAGAGGACTTCATCCACGTTGCCCTTCCTCAGCACGAGGACTCCTGGGGCCAATGCGGTCAATAGGGGCGCGTGGCGGGGGAGAATGCCAATGACACCGTCGGCAGCTGGTGCAATCACCATATCCACTTCATCGGTGAGGACCCGCCGCTCGGCTGTAACGATTTCGACCTGTAGGCTTGCCATTTGGCTCCTAATTGTCATTCCGAGGAGCGCAGCGACGACGAATCCGTTCCTTCCGGGCTGCGGATTCCTCGCTTCGCTCAGAATGACAATGATGCGTGATTAGGCCTGGGACAAAGACTCGGCTTTGGCTACCGCCTCCTCGATTCCGCCCACCATATAAAACGCTTGCTCGGGCAAATTATCGTGCTTCCCGTCGAGAATCTCCGCGAAGCCGCGCACCGTGTCTTCTAGCGACACATAGCGGCCCGGCGTACCGGTAAAGGCCTCGGCCACGAACATGGGCTGGGACAGGAACCGCTGCATGCGCCGCGCCCGGCCAACGATCATCTTGTCTTCTTCACTCAGCTCATCAATGCCCAGGATGGCGATGATGTCCTGCAAATCTTTGTAACGCTGCAGAATTCGCTGAAGCTCGCGAGCCACGCGATAGTGCTCGTCCCCAACGATCAATGGATCCAGGATGCGTGAAGTCGAACCAAGCGGATCGACGGCAGGAAAGAGACCTTGCTCGGCAATCGAGCGCTCCAGCGCGATGGTTGAGTCCAGGTGGGCGAACGTCGTGGCGGGAGCCGGGTCCGTATAGTCGTCGGCGGGCACGTAAATGGCCTGCAACGACGTGATGGAGCCCCGCTTGGTGGAGGTGATGCGCTCCTGGAGTTGGCCCATCTCGGTGGCCAGCGTGGGCTGGTATCCCACAGCCGAGGGCATGCGACCCAGTAAAGCAGACACTTCGGAGCCGGCCTGGGTGAAGCGGAAGATGTTGTCGATGAACAGGAGCACGTCGCGACCTTCATCGCGGAAGTATTCGGCCATCGTGACGCCCGTCAGTCCGATCCGCAACCGAGCGCCGGGCGGCTCGTTCATCTGACCGAAAACCATGGTGGTCTTGGAAATTACCCCCGACTCGGTCATTTCGCGATAGAGGTCATTCCCCTCGCGGCTTCGCTCGCCCACGCCCGCGAACACCGAGAAGCCGCCGTGCTCGGCAGCCGTGCTGCGAATCAGCTCCTGGATGATGACCGTCTTGCCCACACCGGCGCCGCCGAACACGCCGACTTTGCCGCCTTTACGGAACGGGGCGATCAGGTCGATCACCTTGATACCCGTCTCGAAGATCTGCACGGTAACCTCTTGCTCTTCGAGGGTCGGCGCGGGCCGATGAATCGGTGATCGTAGGTCAGTATCGACGTCGCCTTTGAGGTCGATGGCCTCACCCAGTACGTTGAAGATGCGGCCGAGGGTTTCGGGCCCGACGGGGACGGTAATTGGGCTGCCCATGTCCTCAGCCTCGACGCCCCGAGCAAGCCCGTCGGTGGTAGACATCGCAACTGCTCGCACCCAGTTATTCCCCAGGTGCTGCTGCACCTCGACCGTCACCTTCGAGCCGTCTTCTCTCGGGATTTCGACGGCGTTATAGATATCCGGCAGGGCGTCCGGGGGAAATTCAATGTCCAGCACGGGACCGATGATCTGCACGATGCGCCCTTTGGTTCCTGCCGGCATGCTTCCTCCGTGTGACTAGATGCTTGCTTACGGGATGTGCTGAAATTTCCTGCGCAACCAGACTTTCACTATCTCCAGGTGCTACCTGGCCCGGCTAGCTCGCCTTGGCCATGGCCTCCGCGGCGCCCGAAATCTCGATGATTTCCCGAGTGATCGCAGCCTGCCGCGCCTTATTGTAGGCGAGGGTCAAGCCCTGCACGAGCTCCAAAGCGTTCTCGGTGGCCGCGCGCATGGCTGCCATCCGCGCACTGTGTTCGCTGGCGGCCGTCTCCAGGAGCGCCCGATAGACTTGCACCTCCACGTACCGTGGCAGGAGCGTGTCTAGGATCTCCTCCGTGCTCGGCTCGATGATGAATTCCCCGGGGGCCTGGAGGTGTCCCCCGGCTTCTTGGGTGCCGCCTGCCTCAGGCGCCACGATGGGCAGGATGCGAGACACGACCGGCCGCTGTGTCAATGCCGTCACAAATTCCGGATACACCAGGTACACCGCATCGACACTCTGTTGCTCGTACTCATCAATGATGACCCGTGAGATAGGGATGACGTCGTCATATTCAGGACGTTCGAGTCCGGTAAACGTGGCTTGAATGTGCCGACCGCGGCGGGCGAAGAAGTCTTGACCTTTTCGGCCCACCGTCACTAGGTGAGGATCCTCGGTCTGAGCCAGGATTTCGGTCGCGGCGCGCCGGATGACGTTGCCATTGAGGGGGCCGCACAGGCCACGGTCGGACGTGAACACCATGAACGCTACGCGGCGTTCGGGCCGGATCTGTTGCAGGGGATGCAGAGACAGGGGATCCGGGCGGTCACTGCCGAGCTCGATGACCATCTCTCGGATCGCATCGGCGTAAGGGCGGGAGTCAAGCGCCCTTTGCTGGGCCCGCCGCATGCGGGTCGCCGCCACCATTTGCATAGCCTTGGTGACCTGAGCGATGCTCTTGACGCCGCGAATGCGACGGCGGATGTCGCGCAGGCTAGCCATCAGGTCGTCCTCGCAAGGGGAGGGGGTCGGGGGGAGGGGTCACCTTAAGCAATCGTCTTGCTCCACTCTTGCTTGAAATCCTCGATGTTCGTGCGGAGCCGAGCGATCAGCTCTTCCGAGAGTGCCTTTTCCTTTTCGATGGCCGCGACGAGATCGGGGTGGTTGCGATCCATTGACGTGTGTAGAGCGTCTTCAAATCCGCGTACGCGGTCGATGGGTACATCGTCTAGCAGGCCATTGGTTACTGCCCACACGATCATGACCTGCTTCCCCAGGGCCATCGGCTGGTACTGGGGCTGCTTGAGTACTTCCTGGATGCGGAGACCACGATCGAGCTGGGCCCGAGTGGCCCGGTCCAGGTCAGATCCGAACTGGGCGAAGGCAGCCAGCTCCCGGAACTGGGCCAGGTCGAGGCGAAGGCGGCCTGCTACCTGGCGCATGGCGCGCGTCTGCGCGGCCCCTCCCACGCGAGAGACCGAGATCCCGACGTTCATGGCGGGTCGGATGCCCGCGTAGAAGAGGTCGGATTCCAGGTAGATCTGCCCGTCGGTAATCGAGATCACGTTGGTTGGGATGTAACCGGACACGTCGTTGGCCTGGGTTTCGATGATCGGCAATGCCGTAAGGGAGCCGCCACCCTGGTCGTCGCGCAATCGTGCGGCCCGCTCGAGCAGCCGCGAGTGGAGATAGAAGACGTCGCCCGGATAGGCCTCGCGCCCGGCGGGTCGCCGCAGGAGCAGCGAAAGCTGGCGATAGGCCCAAGCATGCTTAGAGAGGTCGTCATAGACAACGAGCGCATCGCGGCCGCCATCCATGAACTCTTCGCCCACAGCGCAGCCTGAATAAGGGGCGATGTACTGCATTGGCGCCGGGTCGGAAGCCGAGGCGGCCACGACCACCGTGTGCTCCATGGCGCCGACCCGCTGAAGCGTATCGACGATGCTCGCCACCTGGGACTGCTTCTGCCCAATGGCGACGTAGATGCAGAGGAGATTGCCCCCGCGCTGGTTAATGATGGCATCTACCGCGATGGCGGTCTTGCCCGTCTGGCGGTCGCCAATGATCAGCTCGCGCTGGCCCCGCCCGATCGGAATCATCGAGTCCATCGCTTTGATACCCGTCTGGACCGGCGTGTCCACGGGCTGCCGGTAAATCACGCTGGGAGCGACCCGCTCGATGGGTCGTGTCTTGGTCGCGTTAATGGGGCCCTTGCCGTCCAGTGGGCGGCCCAGTGGATCGATGACGCGCCCGATCAGTTCGTCGCCCACCGGCACCTCGATCACGCGGCCCGTGCTGCGGACCTCATCGCCCTCAGCGATGCCCTGGGTCGAGCCCAGCAGCACCGCGCCGACTGTGTCCTCCTCCAGGTTGAGGGCCATGCCCATCACGTCGCCCGGGAAATGGAGGAGCTCGCTCGATCGTACCGCGGACAATCCCCAGATCCGCGCGATACCGTCACCCACTTCGATGACACGTCCCACATTGGTGGCTTCGATTGCTTGATCGAAGCCTTCGATCTGCTGTCGCAGCAGAACGCTAATCTCTGACGAAGATCGCGCTGCCATCGCCTACTTCAGCCTCCTGCCCGTGCTCCAATTTGTTCGCGCATGCGCTGTAGCCGCCCTGCGACGCTGCCATCGATCAGGCGGTCGCCGATGCGGGCGACCACTCCGCCAATGATCGCTGGGTCGACGTGGTCCTCGATCTCGACAGTCTGGCCCAGGTAGCGGCTAAGCCGATCCCTGAGGAGTGTGCGGGTCTGTCCGTCCAATGGGATCGCGGTGGTGACTTCCGCGCGCAGAATGCGGCGGTGCTCCCGGATGAGATCCGCGAAGGCCTCCGCCAATGCCGGCAGTAATGTCACCCGCTTCCGAGCCAGGAGCATGCGTATCAGCGTCTCTACTTCCCGCGCCAGCCCGCCCGCTAGGGTCGTGATCGCTTTGACCTTGGTGTCGATCGAAGCGATGGGGCTGCCCAGGAGGCGGGCCATGGGTTCATCGTCGAGCGCGACCGCTACCTCGTGGAGCTGGGCAGCCCACTCGTCCGCGGTATTTCGCTCGAGTGCGATGTCCAATAGCGCCCGGGCATAGCGTCGGGCAGAGGCTGCCTGATGCTTCACGGGTGCGGTTCCACACCAGCGGTGCCCTGCCCACTTGACCGGTCGGCTAGGAATTCCTCTACGAGACCGCGGTGCGCCGCGTCATCGAGCGAGCGGCTGATGATGCGACCGGCCGCCAAGACGGCGAGGTCGGCGATCTGCGCCCGTAGCTCGGCGAATGCTTTGTCACGATCCTGGGCGATCTCCGCTTGCGCTCGCGTCAGCAGCAGTTGGCCCTCTTCGCGCGCAGCCTGCCTGGCCTCGGCCAGCATCTGCTCCGCCTCGCGCTGGGTGCGGGCCAGGATGTCCTGGGCTTCCTTGAACGTATTGCTCAAGATCTCCTCGGCTTCGCGCTTGAGCCGCTCGGTTTC
>DASXTD010000710.1:0-5807 GCA_036505655.1 Chloroflexota bacterium | reverse complement strand
GCTCGCGAGGCGCTGCACAGCCGAGCGTTCTGGATGGTCGCGACCGGCATGTCGTTCATCCTGCTGGCGCCAAACACATCGGTCGTGGTCCTTTATTCGTACCTGACCAGCAAGGGTCTCGGTCCGGCGGCCGCGGCGGCTGCCGTCGCCGGCGTAAGCGGCATGCAGGTCGTCTCGCGAGTGGTCTTCTGGCTCCCGATGATTGCCCGTCTCAACAGCGTGCGGCGCATCGTGCTGTTGTGGGGGAGTCTCCTGCTCACTTCCACGCTGATTCTGGCGCTGGCCGATAGCCCCGCCTGGGCCTACGTCGCCGCGGGAGTATTAGGCGTCGGGCTGGGTGGCAGCCTGGTGCTATTGCTTCAGATCTGGCCCGAGTATTTTGGCCGCCGGGCCATCGGCACGATTATCGGCACCGCCCAGGCGTTGCAAGGGGTGAGCAGCGCGACGGTCCCGTTCTTGCTCGCGGCCCTACTCGACCGTACGGGCAGCTTCACTTTGCTCTATTTGATCGTTGCCGTCTTCGTCCTCACCGGGCTGGCCCTCCACGTCATCGTCGGCAAGCCCACCAGGCAGAGCCTGGAGCCATAGGGGCCGGGCAGTGCCTGGAGCCATTGGGGCAATTGGCTCGATCTTCCCTCCTGATCGCTCGCCCCTTTATTCGTGCGCCTGACGCTAAGCGAGTTCCCACTGGAAGATGTTCCAGCTGTTGCCTTCCTGGGGGCCGTAGTTGCCGATGGGGCCCTTCACGTTGTTCTTGGCCAGGAACACTTCCACCTGGTAGTGCAGCGGCGCATACCCGGCCAGCTCCGACATTCGTACCGGAATTGCGATTGTCGCCGCTTTGCGCTGCTGAGCATCGAGTGAGGTCAGCGCGATCTTCTGCAAGCGGTCGATCTCGGGATCCGAGAAGCTGCCTCGGTTTAGCTCCACGTAGCCGGTCTCGGGCCTCGGGACCTGAGCGGACACGAAATGAAAGTTCTCCACGCTGATGCTTCGGCCGTTGAGCTCGGTGCCCGTAAAGTTGGCTCGGTATTCGCGGTCCCGTTCCCGGGCTGCGGGCAAGATATTGAGGCTCGAATTGATGCCGAGGCCCTTCCAGTTGTTGGCGATGATCGTCGCTTCCTGCCCCTGTCCGGTGCTCGCCATGACTTCGATGTCCAGCGTCCTCCCGCCCGGCCCGACCACCATGTTCGCGGATGCCGCTCGCTGCCAGCCCGCCTCTGCGAGCAAAGCCGCCGAGCGCTCCGGGTCCAAGGGGTAATGCCGAATGCCGCGATTGATTTCTGGGAATAACACATCGGATGGAATAACAAAGGCGTCCGCAGTGGAGCCGATGCCCTCATCCACCGTATCGACAATCGCCTGGCGATCGATCGCCTGCATGAGTGCTTGTCGCACGCGAATGTCCGACAGCGCGCTGGTCCGTCCGGGAACCTCTCGGTATTGGAACTCTAGGAAGGAAAGCCGAGTCGCCCAGGTTTTCAGGTAGCCCTCTCCCTTTGAGACCCATTGGTCACGAGCTACGACGGCCTCCGAGGCCCGAACCCCCGGCGAGCTGACCAGGTCGACCTCACCGGACAGGAGGTTAGCGAGGAGGGCAGTGTGATCGGAGATGAAGCGGATGTCGAGCATTTCCAGTTTGGGCGGCCCCAGGAACCAGTCGCGGTTGGCGCGGGCGATCATGCCCTGTCCGGGCGTCCACTTTTCGACCTTGAACGGCCCCGATCCCACGAACTGGGTGGTCCACTCCTCGCCCGATGTGAAGCTCCCCTTGTTCGTCTCGTATTGATGCTGCATCAGATGCACCGGTATTGGATTCAGCTCGCGATAGCCGAGCTCGTTCGCCCGCACGTATGGTTCCTTCCAGGTAATGACCAGCGTCAGATCGTCCTTCGCCTCCACCGACGCCATCGTCGGCTCCGGCCGCCGATAGATAACGGGAAGGTCCGGGTCCATATAGACCTGATACGCGAAGACTAGGTCGCGGGCGGTCAGGGGCGTCCCGTCGTGCCACCGGGCATTGGGACGGATATGGTAGGTAGTCATCATCGTCCCGTCGGAGTTGACCACCCAATCGCCGTTTTCCTGTGTAGGCAGACGCTCGGCGAGCATCGGGTGCGAAACGCCCTGAAAGTCGTAATAGGTGAGATACGAGTTGAATGGCCAAATTGTGTCCGCAATCCCGGAGCCAGTAGTGAACTTTGGATTCAGGCTCTCTGGCCCCAATGGCCACGCGATCTTCAGCGTCCCCTTGGGTCCGCCCGTGGCCTCGGTGCCCGCTGATCCTTGATTCGTCGGAAGGCTCGTAGCCCCCGGCTGACAACCCGCGAGCAAGACGACGCTCAGCGCCATCGTACTGAACTTCTTGAATCGAACCTTGACGGCGCCATGCACCATTCGTCTTACCCCCAAAAGCTGAAGCTTATTGCAACACGCCGCTCGCGGCCCATCATGGTACATACTGTCCCGCCACCACGATTAATTAGGAGTAGAAATATGGCTAAAGCAGACACCGATCAGGCGCAGCAATGGGGCCGCCGCAATACGGCGTACGAGCAGTGGATCGCCACGCTCGAGCTGCCCATCCATCGCGGCTACTATGTCGAAGATATTCGCACCTGTGAAGTAGGCCGCTGGGAGGAGCGCAACTGCAACGCCGCCATTCTGGTCATGGCCGGCCAGGAGGGCCAGAGCGAGGTGCGGGTGAGTGAGATCCCGCCCGGCCAGACCACCAACCCGGTGCGGTTTGCGCTCGACGAAATCGTCTATGTTGCCGATGGTCGTGGGCTCACGACCGTGTCCGCTGAGGGGCGGCCCGCCAAGACGTTCGAGTGGCAGAAGCACAGCCTCTTCGTGCTCCCGCGTGGCTACACGCACCAATTCAGCAATACCACCGGGGATCGCCCCGCCCGCCTGCTGCACTACAACAACATGCCCTCCAGCATGGACCGGCTACCGGACCCTAACTTCTTCTTCAAGAACACCTACGTCGACCCTGACATCCTCTACACCGATGATGGCGGGTTCTTCTCGGAGGCCAAGGTGGTCAAGACCTCTGAAGACGATGCCCGGGGCGGCGCCTTCTGGTCTGGCAACTTCTTCCCAGACATGCGCCAATGGGACGCGCTGGTCCCCTTCAAAGGCCGTGGCGCAGGTGGCCACGTCGTCTGGATTCGCTTCCCCAAGGCGCCAATCTGGAACCACATGTCGGTGTTCGGCACGCGTACCTACAAGAAGGGGCATCGGCACGGACCAGGCACCCTGATCGTGATCCCCCAGGGAGAGGGCTACTCCTATATGTGGCCGGAAGGTAAGGAGAAGGTCTACATCCCCTGGCACGAGGCCAGCGTGTTCGTGCCGCCGAACATGTGGTTCCATCAGCACTTCAACATCAGCGACCACGATGATCGCTACCTGGCATTCCATTCGCCGGGGCGTGGGAACACCGAATATGTGACGGACCAGGCGCTCAACCAGATCGAGTACGACAAAGAGGACCCGATCATCCGCGAGACATTCGAGAAGCGCCTCGCGGAGGGCGGGATGACGTCCCTCATGCCCGATGAATGCTACCGCATCCCAGGCTATGAGTGGGACTACGGCGACGGGACGCGCTCGCTAACCTAGTATTTCCTCCGCATCAAAAAGAGCGCCCTCACCCCAACCCTCTCCCAGAGGGAGAGGGGGCAGACGTTCTTGCCTCTCCCTCTGGGAGAGGCCGGCACGAGTCATGCGAGCGCCGGGTGAGGGCGTTCCCCCTGTCCTATTTCTGGCGGCTGGGGGCCCAGGCGGTGGTGCGTCCGCCAATTCGTTGGCGAACGAGCGGCTCGCCCCTGGGTCCCCGACCGATCCGCCGATCCCAGCGATAGTTGAATAGCCAGTGGATGGGAAACCGGGTCGCATCGGCGTCGAGGGCCACGGATTGCTCGGCAATGTTCTTGAGTGCGGTCCGCAGCCGTCGCACTTCGGGACGCGAGAGCTGGTTGGCGGGACGAAGTGGGGAGAGTCCCGCCTGGTAGAGCACTTCGTCTGCCACCCAGTTGCCGACTCCGGCCGAGAATGACTGGTCCAGCAGCACTGCTTTGATCGGCCCCCGGCGCACTGCCAGGAGGCGCTGGATCTCCGCGGCGGACGGCAGCGAGATCAGCGGATCAAAACCCAGCAAACTCACCGGCGGCTCGTTCTCAGGGTCGGCAGCCAGCCGAATCCGTCCCAGTCGTCGCATGTCGGTGAAAACGACAATCGTTCCATCCGATGCTTCGATCTCGAGCTTCCAGTATTTCGGCGGCGGAGTTCCGTTTCGATACAGATGGAGGCGGCCGCTCATGCCGAAATGGAAAACGGGATGAGGCGGTTGATCGAGCAGCAGCCAGAAATACTTCCCCTTGCGCCCGCTGCCCACCACAGTGCGCCCAGTCAATGCATGCTCCACCTCCGACGGCGGCGCGCGGTCAAAGATCAACCCATCAGCCGCTGCCGCGGCTCGCTGGATGCGCTTGCCAGCCAGGGCATTTTCGGCTCGTCGGCGCGCGGTCTCGACTTCCGGCAGCTCAGGCAAGACTCAAACACTCATCCGCTCGGCAATCGTCGCAGTTCCGTATTTCGGACATTTAAGGCCGACACCTTCCTGCTGATCGCAACGATCGAACTAGACGAAAAGTTTTCATGAAAATTTTTCATCTAGGTTTTATCCCGGGCCTGGATTCTCCGGATGACCATTTGGTACCATGCGCAAGGTTCGTACCTTTTGGGAGGGCGAACCGATACCACTGCCAGCGGAGTCTCTGCGAATAGCACCCGTCCTGGTCACCCGACCGTCGGACGGGAAAGTCAAGAGCCCAGCAACCATCCGCCCCAGCAAGCCAGCGCAGAGCCCGCGAGCCGCCCCCTTCTCGACTGCGCGTTGCTAATCACGCGCAGGAGGGAAATTTGCGCCAATCGAGCCTCGTACACCGGCTCGCCCATTCCGCAGTACGGGCTACCATCGACCCTGCTCGTCAAGCCACGAAATGGGTTCTCGTCTCATTCGTCGCCGCTCTGGGTATTGCCGGCTGCATCGGCTCCCAGCTGCCAAGCGCGAGAGTGTCATCTATTTCAATACCGCCGGTGCCATCCGACACGCACATCAGTCTGAAGAACGCGCAGCCTGCTTCGGATGCGACCCCAGCCGCGCTGGCCGCGCCTCCGAGCGAACAACCGGTGAAGCAAGGTTGGCAGCCGCCGTCCGCCAATGTTCGCCCCTTCCCCCGGGCAGTCGAACAGTGGCGCCCTATGGCACGTCAGTTGATCGGAGAAGCGTGGGACGAAGGCCGGCTGACAGGCAATGCCGCCCAGCTTGACGACGACCTGGTGCTGTCGGTGATTCAGCAAGAAAGCGAAGGCGACCCGGATGCTCAGTCGTTTGCGGGCGCGTATGGGCTGATGCAGGTCATGCCACAGACCTACGCCGAGATGATGCTCGGATCCAAGTCAAAGGTCAGCGTTGTGACTCGCGACATGCTTTTCGATGTCCCTTCCAACATGCGAGCGGGCGTCCGTTATCTCGCGTTGGGTCTGCAGCGGGAAAATGGGAACCTCTACTGGACTGTGGCTTCCTACAACGCAGGAGTGGACGTGGTTGACGAGTTCCGCACCGCGGGGCTCTACGCGGTGCCTCCGATCGGTGGATACACAGAGACAGCGGCTTACGCTCAGATCGTTTTGAAAAGTTACCTGTCGAGACGACCGGATGTGCAAATGCACGTTCCGGACCCCATGCCGCTGGCTCACGTGGCGGGAGCCATTCGGCTGCTGCACTGGTGAGCCAG
>DASXTD010000709.1:0-2010 GCA_036505655.1 Chloroflexota bacterium | reverse complement strand
TGGGACAAGAGACGACTCAAGGAGGTACCCCGGCGGAAGCGTCGTCCTGGACCTCGCGAGTCAGGAACTCGGCATCACCGCCCGATGCCTTCCTTCAGCAGGCGGCGCCGCACCATCCCGACTAGCAGCCACGCCTCCGTCGGGGATAGGGGGCGGTACCGTCTGTACGTCTTCACGTCTAAGTCTCTGCGCCGCGGTCAATCAGCCGGATGTGCTTCTTTCCCTTGAGCGCTCTAACAGCCCGTGGCAGAAGTCATTTTTCCTGATGCAGCGCGATGGTCAGCACACGAAGCTGAAGATGCCAGCGCACCACGAGGGAATCGATCCAGCGCTGCGTCTGCCGACGAATCAGCGACCAAAGTCCCCCCAACAGCAGCAGAAGCAGGCCCGCGTACCCCTGCAGCCCGCGCGGAGTTCCTCGACCTACGAGCTGCCGCAGGAGGAGCCCGAGGTTGAACGCACCGGTGTGTATCAACACTCGCTTGAGGATATTGGGGTGGCCGCGTAAGTGCGTTCGGCGCAGGCCGCCCGTGTCGTAGACGTGGGCGAAGCCGCGTTCGATCAACTCCCCGCGCGAGCGCAGCAGCCGCCGTCCCCGCTCGCCACGGACGCGCCGCCGATTCCCGTAGACCGCGAGCTGGGCATCGAGGTCTCCGTTCCAGCTGCGGCGCTTGCGTAGAGGCTCCGGGATGTAGGAGCGCAGCCCGTGGTCCTCCAGAGCCACCAGCACCGCCGCGCTGTGATAGCCGCGGTCCGCCACGACCTCGGACAGGCCCTCCGCATGGACATGGGCCCCGCCCTCTGCGCT
Source organism: Chloroflexota bacterium (assembly GCA_036505655.1). Lineage (GTDB taxonomy): Bacteria > Chloroflexota > UBA6077 > UBA6077 > SHYK01 > DASXTD01. The sequence goes on along the minus strand of DASXTD010000709.1, from coordinate 1,202 downwards.
GCCGGCGACCTCCTCAATCTGTTTGTCCGCCTCAGTGAGCGTCTGCTGGAGGCTGCTGGTGTCGCCGCGATCGGCTCCTTGGATCGTCACCGCCACAATCGCGCCCGTAGCCATGTCCACCGCGTGCTCGGCTTTGTGCGCCAGGTGCGTCCGGCCGTCCTTCATCTTGGTGATCTTGGCGTCAGGATCGGAGGGGCTGGTCCAGTCCTGGTTGGACGTACGCTTGCGCCGCCGACGGTCGAGCCGAGCGAGGGCCTCCCGGCTCGGTGTCTTGATCCCGGAAGACTTCGCCAGCCGCCCGAGAAATTCCTGGTAGGACTCGCCGCTGTCCCGACGCACGATGCTCCGCATGGCGGCGTTGGCCTCCAGGGTCGTGGCATCGACGCCGATGGTCTTTCCCCGGAACAGACCCGCGCTCGCCAGGCGCTGCAGGATCCAGCTGAAGACCGCCCGGTGAGTCTCCACGTCGATCAACCGCCGGGTGCGGGAGATCGTGGAGTGATCGGGCGCCCCTTCCTCCAACCCCAGGCGCAGGAACTTCCGGATGGCCAGCGAATCGCAGGCGCGCCACGCGATGGCGCGCTCCGAATCCAGTCCCTCGAAGTAGCCGAGCATGAGCAGCCGAAAATACCGGCCTGGGGGCAGACTGGGCCGCCCCATCACCGGGGCGTAAAAGCGCTGGCACTCCTTCTCGACGAACGCGTCAAAACCGGCGGTTTCCAGGACGCCGTTGAGCCTTTGGTAGAAGGGATGGCCGGGGCTTGTCGGCAGCTCGACCGCGGCGACCCACAGGCTGTCTTGCCTTTTCTTCCGCTTTCCCATTGCCATGCGCGAAAGTACGACGCGCTATGTTCAGGTGGGGTCCGCGACCGGACTTTCACCACAGGCTGCTAAGATGACCGCTGCATCTAGGGGCGCGTGATGAAATCGTACGCAGCGTATTTTGTGCGCGCACCCAGCATGGCGGCGCTTGAACACCAAGTTGGCGGTGAACGCAGACTGAGGATCCTGTTCGGTACGGTCGATGCCTTCGTCGATACGCCGTGGCTCACCTGTGGCTTTGCCAAAGATTCTGCACCGCCGGACGATGGCGTGCTGTGGGGGCGTTACTCGCTCACTCAATTGAAATCGAAGACGCTGGGGGAAGTCCTCTACCTCTACGTCGATCACAGCGATGGCTCGTTCGTCTACGAGCATGCGCG
>DASXTD010000708.1:0-4690 GCA_036505655.1 Chloroflexota bacterium | reverse complement strand
GTTTTCGTTACCTCTGTGTACTCTCTCCCTCTGTGGTGAATTTTTTGTTATGCGCACTTATCCAGAAACGCGATCTCAAGAAGTCATAGAAGTTCTACACGGCGAGACGATCACTGATCCCTATCGTTGGCTCGAGGACGGCGAGTCGCCGGAAACTCGGCTCTGGACCGAACGACAGAACGCCTTCAGCGCGGAATACCTCGGTGCGGCGCCGGGACGGCAACGGATCCGGAATCGGCTGGAGGAACTGCTCGGCATCGGAGTGCTCGGTGTGCCCACGCCGGTACGAGAACGGTACTTCTACCTGCGTCGAGAGGGGAAACAGAATCAGCCGGTGCTCTACTGGCGGGACGGAGTGGACGGCGAGGATGGCGTAGCGGTTGATCCGAACGGCCTCAACCCCGCGGGGACCACTGCGCTGGACTGGTTCTATCCCAGTCGGGATGGCCGGTTCCTCGCCTACGGTCTTTCCGAGAACGGAAGCGAGGACAGCGTGCTCCACCTCCTGGAGGTCGAGAGTGGGCGGCACCTGCCTGATCGGATTCCGCGGATGCGCGCCGCATCGCTGGCATGGCTGCCTGATGGCAGCGGGTTCTACTACAGCCGCTACCCCGCACCGGGTGAGGTGCCGGCTGATGAAGAGCACTATCATCGGGCACTCTACTACCATCGGGTGGGGACCGACCCGAACACGGATCCGCTGGTATTTCGGCCGGCGGAAAAGGAATTCTGGCCTGGGGTCAGCCTTTCTCCGGATGGGCGCTGGCTCTTGATCAGTATCGCCCGGACTTTCGATGAGACCGACCTGTACCTCCGGGATCTCGCCGCAGACGGTCCGCTCGTTCCGGTCGTGGAAAACCTGCCGGCTTCATTCGAGGGCGAGATCGCTCACGGGCGGCTCTTCGTTCGCACCAATCTCGACGCCCCCACCTATCGGCTCTACCAGGTCGACCCCGCGGGACCGGACCGAAGCACATGGCGCGAGATCATCCCGCCGCGACTCGATGCCGTCTTGGAAAGCGTCACCATCGCCCATGACCGACTCGCCCTGGGCTATCTGGAGCGTGCCTCCTCCCGACTGCGGCTCACCGATCTCGAGGGCACTCCGATCCAGGATGTGCCCCTTCCCGTGCTTGGTAGCCTCTTCGGCGTCGAGGCCGAGTGGGACGGGCGGGAGGTCTTCTACGGTTTCTCCTCCTATACCGTTCCGCCGAGCGTCTACCGGATCGATCTCACCTCCGGCTCGACTGATCTCTGGAGGCGAGTGCAGGCAGACATAGACTCTACCCGATTCGTGGTGCGACAGGTGAGCTACGCCTCGCGAGACGGCACTCCCATCTCGATGTTCGTGGTGCATCGCGATGGTATGGCTTTGGACGGAGACAATCCGACTTATCTGACCGGCTACGGCGGGTTCAACATCAGCATGACACCGGCCTTTTCCCGCTCGCTCCTTCTCTGGCTGGAGCGCGGCGGGGTCGTGGCTATTCCCAACATCCGAGGAGGTGGGGAGTACGGTGAGGGCTGGCATCAGGCAGGCATTCTGGCCAGCAAGCAGAACAGCTTCGATGATTTCATCGGAGCCGCGGAATGGTTGATCCGGGAGGGGTACACCAGGCCTCAGCGCCTCGCGGCCGCCGGAGGCTCCAATGGAGGTCTCCTGGTGGGCGCGGTCCTGACCCAAAGACCCGAGCTCTTCCGGGCGGTGCTGGTGCAGGTGCCGCTGCTGGACATGCTCCGGTATCACCGCTTTCTGATCGCCCGGCTGTGGATTCCAGAGTACGGCTCCGCCGACGATCCGGCGCAGTTCCGTTGGCTTCACGCTTATTCACCTTACCATCGCGTCCGGGAGGGAGTAGCCTATCCAGCGGTTCTGCTGGCGACGGCGGAGAGCGATAGCCGGGTGGACCCGATGCACGCGCGAAAGATGGCGGCGCGATTACAAGCCGCTACGTCCGGGGACCGGCCTATCCTCCTGCGTCTCGAGTCTCGGGCGGGGCATGGTGCCGGCAAGCCACTCGCGAAGGTGATCGACGAGCTGACCGACAGTTGGACGTTTGTGTTTTCGGAGTTAGGGGTCCAGGTTTGAGCAGGAGTGCTGGCTATTGGTCTTGGCTATGGGCTATTCCGGTCGCAGGCGCAGCCCATAGCCCATAGCCCATAGCGCATGGCGACTTTAAACAGGAATCTCAGATCAATGGCTCGGCACCTCGAAGCTCCCAAGGTCACCATGGACCACCCCGCTCAATGGCTGGCCGTTTTGCGGATCGTGGTGGGTCTGTACTTCGTCAAATCGCTGATCACCAAGATGAGCTTCGTGATGCTGGGCGGGATTCTGCCCTTGCCGGCTGTCAGCGAGCGGTGGCTCACAGTCATGCCAAAAATTGTCGCGAAGCAGGCCTCGGAAAACCCGGTCACCTTCTACAAGCAATTTCTGGAGGGCACCGTCCTCCATCACAGCAACGTCTTTGCGCAGCTCACCGCGTGGGGCGAAACGGTCACCGGACTGGGACTGACGCTAGGGCTGCTGACGGGGGCGGCCTCGCTGGTCGGCCTGATTCTGGTGATCAACTATGGGCTCGCCACTCAGTGGATGTCCCCGGGTCAGCAGGGCTTCCACCTGGTGCTCTTCTTCCTCATGCTGGCCTTCTTTTTTGCGCGCGCGGGATGCAGCTGGGGGATCGATGGCTGGCTGGCCCGGCGAAAGCCGGAATCGTTCCTGACCCGGAGACCTTTCTCCTGATCAATTGTCCTGCCGTGGCGTGACATTTCGGGCGGGGCTAACATCCATAACAGAGCCCAGAGGTAATGGAGCTCGCCGAAACCGCCGTGATCGCCACGGCTTATGGCTCCTACGCTGACTCAAGCGGACGCGACATCCACGACGTACCCGGCTTCAGACAGACTTGTACATGACGACGGCATCTCTGCGAGAGTTATTCCCGAAGAACCTCGGCGTTAGGTTATAATCCGTGCCTGAGAGGAGCCATTAGGCCAGAGCACTGTTGCCAACCGCAGTTCCCTGCCGCAGGGGACAGCCCGGGAATAAGCTCGCTGGCCCATCCCGTCTACCCTCAATGAGAAACGAATAGAGGGGCAGGCCCAACATCCGCACACCCGAGCGGCCCATGCATTCGTGGCTTTCGTGGCCGTTGATCCTGACAGCCGCCGTCCTGGCCGGCTGCTTCAGCGAGCATACTGGCCCTTCCACCGGGGGTGAAGGCGTTGCCGTTGGAAACATCTTCTTCCGGAGCAACCGCAATGGGACAGTGAATCCAGCAATCGATACGGTTGCGGTCGGGGCCACTGTGACCTGGACCTGGGTCAACACCGGACCGATCTCTCACAACGTCGAGTCTGAGGGAGCGCCCGGCTTTACCAGCAGCGCCATTCTTACCGGAAATGGTACCACCTATTCGTTCACATTCACGGTGCCTGGCAGTTACCAGTATGACTGCGCCGTCCACGGAGCGGCGATGAGCGGAACCATCGTCGTCCAGTGAAACGTCTCCAGCAGTCTCGCAGGTAGGAAACCATGTCGTCCGGAACCTGCGGGCTGAACATCCGGTCTCGGAGCTTCGCTATGTGCTCGCGCCGCCGCTCCTCGGTCGCCGTCTTTATCCTGCTAGGACTCTCCAATTACACCACGGGCTGGGCGCAGTCTCTGTTGGACCGCCCTCCGAACCTCTCGGGAGGTTGGGTCGTCAGGCAGGGAACGGTGCAGTTCAACTTCTTGCATCGATTCATGCGCAGCGACGCCCCAATCCGAAAGGTCTCCAACTTTCCGACGTTCGTGCTGGCCGCGGGTCTGCCCGGACAGACGCTGGTGGGGTTCTACTACTCCACCAATTCGACGCTGGTCCCGCTGTACCCTAACGAATGGGAGTTCTTTGGCCGGATCAGCCCGATCTGGCAAGATCACGGCGCGCCATTGGATGTCAGCGCCCAGGTGGGGTACAACCTGGCCGCTCGAGGGCTGGACGGCGAGGTCTCGTTGGCCCGCCATTTCGGACCGATGCGCGTGATCGGTGTGGGGCGCGTGCTTAAGGCCCCTTTAGGCGGCAAGGCCCAAGTCGCCTTGGGTGCTGGCTCGGCTGTACGGCTGACGCGACACCTCGCGTTAGCGGGCGACGTTGTTTCGCTCACCCAGAGGGATCGGTCCATAGGGGAGAAGATCGCCTGGAGCGGTGGGTTGCACATTGCCATCCCCAACACCCCCCACACCTTTTCTCTCCAAGCATCAAATACCAACACCGCGACGCTCGAGGGCTCCTCCCGGGGCGGCGACCAAGTGCGCTATGGCTTCGAGTTCACCGTTCCGTTCACGCTGGCGCGTTACTTTGGACGACGCGCACCTCGTCCGAGAGCAGCACCTCCCAGGCCGTCCAACGAGGAGAGACTAGTGCCAACAGTGATCCGCAGCATGGCGTATACGGACTCCAAGCTGGAAGTCGCCACCGGCGCCACGATCGCGTGGAGCAATCAAGATCAAGTCCCCCACACAGTGACCGGTGACGACAACAGCTTTGATTCCGGGGTGATCAATTCTGACGGAGTCTGGCGCCACACCTTCGACCGTGCTGGCACCTACAGCTATCACTGCACGCTGCACCCGTTCATGAAGGCGACCGTCGTGGTACGATGACCAGGGGACGGCCGAAACGCCGGTGTTGGTGGTGGATCACATCCT
>DASXTD010000707.1:0-1708 GCA_036505655.1 Chloroflexota bacterium | reverse complement strand
CACTGGAGCGTCCCGTCGCCATTACGATGCTGTTCCTGGCCCTCGCCTTCATGGGGGTGGTGGCCTACACCCGGCTGCCGGTCCAGCGGTTCCCAAACACTAGCTTTCCGACGATTCGCGTCACCGTAAGCTATCCGGGCGCGTCTCCCGAGGATGTCGAGACGCTGGTCACCAAGGTGATCGAAGATGCCGTGGTGGGCATCGGCGGGATTGACCGCATCACGTCTGATTCCAACCAGGGCTCATCGAACGTACAGCTTTCATTCGCGGAAGGGGCCGACATCAACGTCGCGCTCGCGGAGGTCTCGCGCAAGGTGAGTGCCATCCGCCGCAAGCTACCCACCGGAGCCGGCGACCCATCGATCGTCAAAGGCGACCCGTCCGACTTTCCGATCATGAACATCTCGATCTCCGCGGACAACCTCGACCTGCCGACGCTCACGGACCTGGTGAGCCAGCAAATTCAGCCGACGCTCCAGTCCGTGGATGGAGTCGCTGACGTGAACCTGGTCGGGGGCGCGAATCGGCAGATCCAGGTCCGGGTCGATCCCGTGAAGCTGGCCGCGTACGGGGTTTCGCTGAGCCAGGTGCAGACCGCCATCGCCAGCCAAAACGTGGGGCTGCCGGGAGGGCAAGTCCGCACCACCACCGAGGTGCTCAACACCCGCACGCAGGCGCTGGCCCAGCAGCCCGCTGAGCTGGCCAACATCGTAATCAATACGCCCACTGGCGGTGGAAACGCCGCGACGGCGGTTCAACCGGTGCATCTGAAAGAAGTAGCCGACGTACTGGACACCACGACCTTTCAAAGGAGCTTCCAGCGCCTCAACGGCAACACGTCAGTCGGCCTGATCATCACCAAGCAGTCCGGCGCCAACGAAATCAAGGTAGCAGAGGCAGTCCGCCAGGCCATCCGCAAGATCGAGACATCGATGGGGCGATCCGGACTGCATTTCGAGATTGTAAATGACACGTCGCGGTTCACGACAGCCGCCCTCGACGACGTTCAGCGCGATTTGTACTTGGCCATGCTGATCACCGGGCTGGTCCTGCTCCTGTTTCTCCACACGCTCAGAAACACGGGCATGGTTCTGGTCGCGATCCCGACTTCCCTGCTAACGACCTTCCTCATCATGTTTTTCCTCGGCTTTAGCCTCGACATCATGTCGTTGATGGCCTTAGCCTTGTTAATCGGCATCCTGGTCGACGACTCCATCGTCGTGCTGGAAAACATCAACCGCCATCTGGGGTTGGGAAAGAGTCCCTGGCAAGCAGCTATCGATGGCCGATCCGAGATCGGGTTGGCTGCCATTGCGATCACCGCTACCGACGTGGTCGTCTACACGCCGGTCGCCTTTATGGCCGGCAACATCGGCCAACTGTTCCGCGAGTTCGGCCTGGCCATCGTGGCGGCAACGGTGCTTTCACTCCTGGTCTCATTCACGCTGACGCCTATGCTAGCCTCGCGCCTGCTCAAAGAAGAAGCCCTCGAGCACATCAAGGGACGAGGACCATGGGCCGTAATCACCCGGGCCTGGGAGGCTGGCTTCGCCCGGCTGCGCCAGGCGTACTGGCGGCTCATCGGCGCCGCCCTCAACGTCCGCTGGTTGCCAGTCCTCCTGGGAGCAGGATCGGTTGGCCTGGCCATCGCATTTATTCCGCTGCATGTCCTGGGCACCGAATTTGTGCCAGCCGAGGACGACAATCA
>DASXTD010000706.1:0-1845 GCA_036505655.1 Chloroflexota bacterium | reverse complement strand
GAACGCTACCTGTACCAGCAGACGGCGAGCTAGGCACGCCTTCCGAGGAGGGCAAGGTCCTCGGCACCCGCGACTCGCAGCCACTCGACTTCTGGGTGGCCATTGAGGAGGATCGCTACCTCCAGCTCGACGACGTGATCGCGGTGCAGACACGCCTGCCCCAGCCATTGCCCACCGGCCAGGCCGAAGTCACGCACTTCGGCGTGGTGGACGAGGTCCGATCCGCCTACGAAGGCGCCACCTTCCACTCCGACGTGTTCCGGGTGGAGGATGGCCATCTCCCCGTGGGTCTGTCCACGATCGCACACGTGGCAGTCACCCGCATCGAGCCCGAAGTATTCATCCCACCACGCCCCGGTCGGACGGTGCGCCGCGCGGTGGATCGAGACCGCGAGTTCGCTCTCTATTTCGACCAGATGAAGCACAAGTTCCCCGCCGGGCTGTCCCGCGACGGGCAGCCCATCTATGGGAATCTCGACTTCCTGGATGGCACTCGTGGCGCCCACGTAAACATCTCCGGCATCTCCGGCGTCGCTACCAAGACCACCTATGCGCTGTTCCTCCTCTACGGCCTGTTTCATGGCCGCGCCCTCGCCTCCAGCCACTCCGCCCACTCGATCATCTTCAACGTGAAGGGCGAGGACCTCCTGTGGCTGGACCGCCCCAACGTGCGCCTGGGGCCCGAGCACCCGGAGGCGCTGGCCCAGTACGAGGCGCTGGAGCTGCCGGTGCAGCCGTTCGAAAGTGTCGGCTTGTGGGCCCCCACCAAGCCCGGACCGGTTCCGGTGCCGGACACGGGGAGCCGCATCGACGGGGTCACCCCCTACTTCTGGACCCTGCGCGAGTTCTGCCAGGACCATCTGCTGCGGTTCCTGTTCGCCGAGGCCGATGACGAGACCAGCCAGCTCGCGTTTGCCATCAGCCAGGTCGAAAGGCAGCTGGAGGCCTTCACGGCTCCCCCGGAAGCGCCCTGGGTCCGCATGGGCAGCGACGACGGCATCAGCACCTTTGCAGAGCTCGTCGAGTACATCATCGAGCACCTGGAGGCTATGACCCCACATGTGGCCGATGGCACTCGGGGCGCCTTTGCGCGCCGCCTTCAGGCCGCCGCGGCGACCGTCGGTGGCCTCATTCGAGGTGAGCGCGAGGTCGATGCCCGCCAGCACCGCTTCGATTGGACCAAAAAGCAGGTGAGCGTCATCGACATCAACCGCCTCAGTGAGCGTGGCAAGCGATTCGTGGTAGGCGTCGTCGTCAAGAGGCTGATGGAAACCAAAGAACGGCAGGGCACCCGGGAGCCGCTCGTCTTCCTGGTCCTGGACGAACTGAACAAGTACGCGCCCCGCGAGGGCCACAGCCCCATCAAAGAAGTCGTGCTGGACATCGCCGAACGTGGGCGCAGCCTGGGCGTTGTCCTGATCGGCGCCCAGCAGACCGCCAGCGAGATCGAGCGGCGCATCACCGCCAATGCCTCGTTCCGGGTCGTAGGGCGGCTGGATACTGCCGAGGGCCAGCGCGACGAATACGGCTTCCTCACCACGCAGGCCCGTATGCGCTCGGCCCTGCTGAAGCCGGGCAGCATGTTCCTGTCTCAGCCCGACGTGCCGGTGCCGCTTATGGTGCAGTTCCCCTTCCCGGCCTGGGCGACACGCTCCGAAGAAGCGCCCCCGATATCGGACGCCGGCGAGATTCCCTACATCTTCCGACAAGCGTAAGCGTGCAGCAGCCATGAAATTCCTGCATACCGCTGACTGGCACCTGGGGCGAACGGTCCGTGGCCGTAGCCGTGACGAAGAGCACCGCGCCATGCAGGCCCAGGTGCTGGCCTACGCGGCCGAACACGCC
>DASXTD010000705.1:0-3294 GCA_036505655.1 Chloroflexota bacterium | reverse complement strand
AAAAAGACATCCCCAAGGCGGGGGACTGGGGGGCTTCGCCCCCCAGAGCTCTTCCTTCTCCCCCTCCCCTTGCGAGGGGAGGGGGCCGGGGGAGGGGTGATTTTTTCATGATCGAAGTTCTGCAATGGCTCCTAGTAGTGGAGTTGATCGGTCTGGCCGCTCTTCCAGTGAGCGCGCTCCTGTTCCCCCGGTGGCCGGATCGGGGATTTTTCGCCGCAAAGGTGCTCGGCTTGCTCGTGGTCGGCTACCTGACCTGGGTGCTCAGCATGCTGGGGATGTTTGGCTTCACCGGGCCCACCATCGTGATGACGGCGCTGCTGCTAGGTGGGCTGTCCTGGGGGGCGTTCGGCGGGCGGGTGCGGTCGACCTGGCCGACCGCCCGGCGAGTGGTCTTGGGTGAAGAGGCGGTATTCCTAGCGGTGTTTGGCGTCGCCGTGGTGATTCGGGCGTTCAACGCCAGCATCGCCGGCCAGGAAAAGCCCATGGACTTCACCTTCCTGAATTCCCTAATCGTCTCCGGTGGCCTGCCAGTGGAAGATCCGTGGATGGCTGGCTATGCGCTGCCCTACTACTACTTCGGCTACTTCCTGAATGCGCTGCCGGCCAAAGCATCGGCCATCACGCCGTCGGTGGCTTACAACCTGGCGGTCGCGACGACCCTGGCTCTAGGCGGGCTGGGAGCCTTCGGCTTGACGTTTGCCCTAGCACGCCTGCGGGGAGCGCAGAGCGCTGCCGCCAGTCTGTGGGGGCTGGGCGGGATGTCAGCGCTCTGCCTGGTCGGTAATCTCGACGCCGCGGTCGAGATTCTGGCCAGTCATGGCATCGGCGACGCTGGCTTCTGGGGCGCGTTTGCGATCAAGACTATTCCGGCCGCCGGGACCGCGAACGGCCTGCTCCCCTCCGATGGCGCCTGGTGGTTCCACTCGGCGCGCGTAGTAGCCCAGCCATACATCGAGCCAGACGGGATTACCGAGTTTCCCTTCTTCAGCTTCTTGCTAGGAGATCTCCATCCGCATTTCATGGCTCTGCCGCTGGCCGGCTTCCTGATCAGCCTGGCTGTGAGCCACCTTTTCCGCGACCAGGCGTCCGACGAGGAGCCCGCCCCAGTGGTGGGTGCCAAGACCATCGCTCAAGCGATCGCGCTCGGTGCTGTGATTCCCACGAATACCTGGGACGTGCCCATGTTATGGGGCCTGTTCGCGATTGGTAGCCTGGCGGGCGGCCTGCGACTGGACGTGCCGCTCGTTCAAGTGGCACGCCAACACGGCCTGAGGCTGCTGTCGCCGTTCGTCGCTGCTGTGGTGCTTTATTTCCCATACTTCATCGGCTATACGGCACAGCCACTCGGGTTAGGGGTGGTGGTCGAGCGCACGCCGATCGGGGCTTTGTTCATCTTGTTCGGACTCTTACTCGTGCTGCCCGTGGTGGCAGCCCTGGTCAGCCTCATCGGGGACTGGCCCGATCTGACCACCGGCGAGCGGAGTGGCGGCGCCGGGGCGGTGGTCGTCGGGCTGGTCTTAAGCGGCGCTGGACAGCCCACGGTCGGGTTGCTGACCGGGCTCCTCGTGGTGTGGGCAGTCCTGTTCTGGCACCGACTCGCGCATTCGGGTGGTTCCGCGGCGGCTGCGACGGCACTGCTGGCATTCGCGGGTATCGGAGTGGTCCTGGTCCCTGAGCTGGTCTTCCTGCGTGACGTATTTGGCACTCGTATGAATACCGTGTTCAAGTTCTATTACGACGGCTGGATTCTCCTGGCCCTGGCTGCGCCCTTGCTAGGACTCGAGCTCTTGCGAGCGATCAGGGCCGAGCGTGGTCCCAGCTTAGACACGCCGGTGGGGCGTGGCCCGAGAATGGGCAATATTTCACAGGTGGCGCGCGGGCTCGCCGCATCCGGCCTGGCCGTGGCGGGCGTAATCTATGTAGCCGGAGCGGTGTACGCGCCGGCCGCAACCTACACAAAGTCTGACCTGCGGGGGGGCGCGACGCTCGACGGCATGGCACAGTTCCGCACTGCCCACCCCGACGAGGCGGCAGCGATCGACTGGCTCCGACAGAATCAGCCCCGAGCCCGCGTGCTGGAGGCGGTAGGGGACGACTATTCCGAGGCTGCGCGGTTTGCGACCTTCACGCCGGCGGTGGGCGTCATGGGCTGGGTTGGGCATGAGCTCCAATGGCGGGGTCCAATAGCTGAGCTTGAGCAGCGGCGGGCCCTGGTGGGGCAGTTCTACGCCGATCCTCAAAACCCGGACGCCCGGCGGAGCCTGGCCGGCTGGAGAATCGACCTGGTCGTGGCGGGGAACCTGGAGCGCCAGAAATATGGAGCGGACGTGGAGCAGCGGCTGGATGGCGCGCTATCGGCGGTGTATCGAACTCCATCGACCACGATCTATCGTTTCTCCGGGGTGGGGGGGGCATGATCCAGGCTCAGCTCGCCCGATCGGTCCTCGCGGAGCGCCGCTCCTGGATCACATGGGGCGGGATCCTCACCCTCGCGCTGACTCTACGGTTGGCGTTGCTGGACCTCGCGCCTCTGGACTCTATAGAAGCCGGGTTAGTTCTTCCGGCCTGGCAGGCCGCGCAGGCGCTACCAGTCGATCTATCTGTGGGACCCCAGAGCCCGCTGTTCACCTCACTGACTACACTCGTCTTCTGGCTCTTCGGCGCCAGCGACGTAACCGCGCGGTTGATCCCGGCCCTCGCCGGCGCCGCCCTCGCGGTTACGCCGGCGCTACTGCCACCGTTTTGTGGGCCGTGGGCTCGGGTTGCAGCCGGCGCGCTGCTTGCGACTAGTCCCCTCGCTCTCGAGCTCTCGCGGCGGGCCGATCCGGCGTCTCTAACCATCTTGTGCGTGGCTCTGGTGTTCGGCGCGGTGCTTCGGTTCGGCTGGGACCGGCCCCGATGGGCCCCGTGGTTGTTCGCGGGCGCCCTTGGGGCGGGATTGGCGAGCCAGGGAGGGACGGTCATCGCTCTGATCCTAGCTGCGGTGGCCGGCTTTATCGCGGGAGCTTTGTGGTCGGATCAGGAGCCGTGGCAGCTGCCGATGATCGATTACGGGCGAGCTCGGGGGCCCGCCCTGTTTGGGGTAGCAGCGGCGGTGGTGGCGGCCACGTGCGGACTGTTCGACCTGCGTGGGCTGGGGTTCCTGGCCGGGGATGTCTGGGGGCAGGCGGCTACCCTGTTGCTGCGGCCCGCGCTCTCTGGGTGGCAGCTCTTTTCGCTGCTCGCCTACGCCGCCCCCCTGCTCGCGCTGGCGGTCCTGGAGATCGTTTGGGGCATCCGGGCGAAAGACCGATT
>DASXTD010000704.1:0-3202 GCA_036505655.1 Chloroflexota bacterium | reverse complement strand
GGGGTCTACTACGACGGCGTCTATCGGACCGATGACGCGGGCGCGCACTGGACCAGGGTCTTCGAAGGCCACATCCGATCCGTGACCGTCGATCCCAATGACGAAGACGTCATCTACGCGGGCAGTGAACCGGTCAGCCTCTTCCGCAGCGAGGACCGCGGCGACCACTGGGAGGAGATCAGTTCACTCCAGAACTTGCCTGACGAGGTGAAGAAAGAGTGGTGGTTTCCGACGGATCCGCACCTCGGCCACGTGCTCAACATCTTCATCCAGCCGGGCGACTCCCGGGTCATCTATCTCAGCCTGGAGCACGGTGGGATAGTGCGCAGCCTGGATCGGGGTGCAACCTGGGAAGACGTCAGCGGCGGCATCGATTACCTCGACATCCACATGGTAGCAGGGCTGCCCGGCAGCGACGACCGGTTGTTCGCGGCTACGGCGCGGGGCTTCTACGTCAGTGACGATCCCGCAGACGGTTGGCTGCGAGCCGAGAACGGCTTCAAACGCGACTACTTCCACAACTTCCTGTTTCTGCAGCCGCCGAGCGCGGGCGACCCACCTACCATGCTGATCGCGACTGCCGATAAGTCGCCGGGCAGCTGGAACCGTCCGGAGGGTGCCAAGGGAGCGTTGTTCCGCAGCGACGACGCAGGCGGATCGTGGCATCAAATCGGGGCTGGCCTGCCGGACTCGACCCCTGAGCTAACGTGGGCGCTGGTCCCGAACCCGCACGATCCGAACGGCGTGTTCATCGGGATGGGTGGAGCCTTCCGCGGAGGTGGAGACACGTCGCCAGGCACGATTCTACAGACGCGCGATCGCGGTGATACCTGGGAACCGATAGCGGCGGCCGTTCCGCCGGTACGAGCGCTCTGGGCAGCGCCCGAGTAAAGCTCTCCGGACGAATGAGGGGGTAACAAGAACAGGATGGGACGCAAGTATCAGGTAATCTCCGCTGACTCACATCTCGATCTAGCTCCAGACCGGTGGACACCTCGCGTGCCCGCCCCGTGGCGCGACCGGGCTCCACGCGTGGTGAAACTTCCGAACGGGGCAGATGGCATCGCGTACGAGAATCGGCCACTCCATCGACTGCAGTACGCCCGGATGGGCGGAACCCCCACCAGCCCGGAGCACAAGGCGCGGCCCACCTACGAGGGCCATGCCGGGTCAGGCAGTCCGGAAGAGCGTCTGGGTGAGCAAGACCAGGATGGCGTGGACGCCGAGATCCTGTTCACCCACTCGACCTACCTGAGTGCCTGGCGGGGCATCCGCGAAGATGCAGGATATCGGGCGCTCATTCACGCCTTCAACGAGTTCCTGGTGGAGGACTACTGCTCCTACGCGCCTGACCGCCTGATTGGGATGGGCATCATCCCGCCCACGAGTCTCGACGATGCGGTGGCCGAGCTCGAGTATTGCGCCAGGGCCGGGCTCAAGGGCGTGGCGATTTATCGATTTCCAAGCGGCAAAAGCTATCCCTCGTCTGACGACGACAAATTCTGGTCGAGGGCGGTCGAGATCGGCATGCCCATCACGTCGCACAGCAGCACCGGAACTACCCGTTTCACGAGCGAAGGGCCCGTTTTTCAATATCCACTGAATCCGGAGGGGGCGGTGGGCCGCGATCCGCTCACGATCGAGTTCTTCCGCTTCTGCGGGGACGCCGCCTTCGCACCCATGCAACTGGCGTTTGCGGGCGTGTTCGACCGTTTTCCGGATTTGCGCATCTACTGGGCCGAGACACAGGCGGGTTGGCTGCCATTCGCTCTCTGGCAGATCGACGACCACTATCGCCGCTATCGGCAGCTGGTAGAGGAGCAATGGGGCCTGGAACCCCTAGAACGGAAGCCGAGCGATTATTTGCGTCAGCAGAACCTTTGGGGATTCCTGTACGACGGGCTGGCCGTCCGCATGCGCCACGACACGGGCGTGGACGCCCTGATGTGGGGCAACGACTTCGCGCACATCGCCAGTGACTGGCCGAATTCACAAAGGATCATTGACGAGATGTTCGACGGAGTGCCCGACGCCGAGCGCGACGCGATGGTCGCCGGTAATGCCGTCCGTTTCTTCCACCTGGACAAGGAGTAACTCATGCCCATATTGCTGGATCATCAGATCATCCCAGTGCGCGATAAAGAGGTCTCGGCGGCTTTCCTGGCGCGTGCCCTCGGTCTCGAGGCCGAGACCGGACGAGGCCACTTCGCCGTGGTGCGGCTGAGCGACGGCACGGTGCTCGATTTCGAGACCCACGCGGACGTGCAGCGCTTGCACCTTGCCTTTCGGGTGACGGAGCCTGAGTTCGATGAAATCCTGGGCCGACTGCAGTCAGATGGGGTCGCTTACGGCTCCATGGGCAGCCGCTACGATGGTCAGATCAAGACCGATCGACCGGGCCGCGGAGTTTACTTCCCCGACCCTTGCGGCCATAGCTGGGAAGTAATCACCCAGTCCTACGAGAGTCAACGCTAACCTAGAGAATGTCCCAGTCGGCGATATTCCAGGTGATGCTGCCATCTGGCTTGGCGTTGCCCTTTACGCCTGTGATGCCCTCCCGAAATACTTCCATGCTGACGTCGAAGTAGAGCGGCAGTAGAGGAAGCTCTTCCGTATAGCGGCGCGCCAGCTCCTGGAACGGCTCGCGCTGATCCTCCGGATCGATGGCGGCTTTGAGCCGGCTGATGATTGGCTCCCAGGTGGGGGCCATAAAGCAGCCGTAGTTCTGCCCGTTCCAATCGTTGCGCTCGGTGGGACAATTCGCAGCCAGGAACCGTCCCTCGATGCTGGCAATAGTGGCGCTCGGCCAGCCTGCATTATTCAAGGCGGGAAACGCGGAGCGGGTACGGCGGTCATTCGCCTGGGTCCCACTGAGAATGACCTGCTGCGTCACAACGCCGACCTGCCGCCACTGGTCCCCTTCGATAGCCAACTGCTGCTCATGGTCCGGGCCGGGAGTCGTCCAGTGGGGCAGCACCATGCGGTTTCCCGCCGAGTCCTGCATTACTCCATCCGAGCCTCGCTGCAGCCCGGCCTGGACGAACAGTGCCTCCGCCTGACGGGGATCGTAGGGATACTTGACGACGAGATCCTTCACCCAGTCCCAACGGACATCATCCGGCGGAAGGAACGCGTCCGCCACGGGCGCCAACCTGTCCGAGAGGGCGTCGGCCAGCGTCTGCCGATCTAATGCCAGCAGGAG
>DASXTD010000703.1:0-2602 GCA_036505655.1 Chloroflexota bacterium | reverse complement strand
TGTCGTCAGTGGTTGCCATGATTTGAATTACCAGAGGACTTCCGGCTGAGTCAGCGAACATGCCGTTTGTGCCCCGGGTGTAGCCAAGGTCAGTGATCATTTGCTGGGCCTTCGTAGGATCGAACTGGTAGCGAACGATCTGGGATTGAACGGCTTTGAACTCGGGTTCTTCGGGGCTCACGTTGGCATCCAGCGGCCGGGAAAGCCCATACGTGAGCGTGTCCACCAGCTCCTGACGGTTGATGGACATGTAGAGCGCCTTCCGGAACTGCACATTAGCCAGAATGGGTGGATCCGGGTTGAGGAACTGGGGGTTCATGCTGATGTTGCCGGAGACTCCGATCTGCATAGTTCCTTGAGGCCAGCGATCCCGAGCCGCGAGGCCCTCCTCGAGGGCAAGACCCGGACCGAGGGTGAAGTCCACCGTGTCGGAGAGGATATTGGCGGCGATGGTCTGCGCGTCTGGGATGAACCGCACTTCTAGCTCATCAACCTTGGGTCTACCCGGCGCGTATCCATCGAATGCGGTGAGGGTTACTCGCTGATCTATGACCCATTCCTTTTCTTTGAATGGGCCGGTCCCGATGTATTCGCTCGTGAAGTAGGAGAGATTGGAGATGTTCTGTCCCGCGCCTCGCGTGTACGGCTCCTCGAGGATGTGCTTGGGGTAGACCACAGAGACGCTGCCCTTACCGAACATCTGGTCAGCCCGGATGTAGGGCTGTTTCCAGGCAATGCGCACGGTGCTAGGATCTAGCGAGTCTGCGGAGTCAATCAAGCTGAGGTTTGGATCCACCAGCCAGGGCATGTTCTTGTCTCTGGATAGCTGGACAGTAAACACAAAATCGTCACCGGTGAGCGGAGCGCCATCATGCCAGGTGGCCCCGGACCGGATCTTCCAGGTTGTTTCTGAGCGGCCATCGGGGAAGATCTTCCACAAGCCGTTGTCGACGCTGGGGATTGCCTCGGCCAGGACCGGAGTCCATTCCCCGCCGGAGGTCTGCACCGCCATGCCGGAATTCACCAGACCTTGCAATTCCATGCCACCGTCCACCCGGCCGCCGCCCCCGGAGTTGAGGCTATACAGGATGGAGGTGGGATTCCCGTGAATCGCAGCTATGAGGCGCTTGGGTCCCGCCGACGCCGGGCCTCCCCCCGCTTGACTGGGCGGTCCGCCCGGTGTTGCGCAGGCCGTCGCGATCAGCAATGGCGCCAGACACGCGATGAGCGCCGTTTTCGCCGGCACGTTTCTGAGTGGCCGGGGTTCCATAGCGCGTACCTCCGCTGCTAAGCACGAGATAGCCGCCAACATACTTCTTCGCGCAAACTCTGTCAAAACAGGCTTGCGCTCGACCCGCTCCTGGCCATGAGCTTCCTGGAGGAAAGCAAACGACGACGCCTGACGATTTCTTCAAGACGGTGATTCAGGTGGGCCGGATCACTCGGGCTGAGTCCTTAATGGGCGCGCAAGCCTGCTTACCATCTCTGGATCGATTTCGGCGAAAGCGGCACGAAAGAGTCCAGTGCGCAGCTCACGGCACTCTATACCGCCGATGACCTCGTCGGTCGGCTGGTGCTGGCGGTAACGAACTTCCCGCCTCGCCAGATCGCAAGCGTTCGGTCCGAGGTCCTAGTTCTTGGCCTTCCGACCGGAGTCGAGGGAGAGGTCGCGCTCATCCAGCCCGATCGAGACATCCCGCTAGGCTCGCGGGTCTTCTAGGGCCGAGCGCCGAGGGCCTCGACGGCGGCTAGAATCTCGGGGTGGGCGCCGCAGCGGCATAGGTTGCCGGCCAGGTACTCGCGGATCTCCTGGTTGGTCGGGTGAGGATGCTCCTCCAGGAGGGCGACGGTGGCGAGCACCATTCCCGGGGTGCAGTACGAGCACTGAAATGCGCCGCGATCCAGGAAGGCTTGCTGGACCGGATGCAGGTTCCCGTTGGTGCTCAGGCCCTCGATCGTAGTCACCTCGACACCGTCGGCTCTGGCAGCGAAGTAGGAGCACGCGCTGATCGGAAGGCTGTTGACCAGCACGGTGCAGGCTCCGCAGACGGACATGCCGCAGCTCTCGCGCGCCCCGAACAGCTTCAGGTCGTCCCGCAGCACCTCCAGCAGCGTCCGCTGGCTCTCCACGGTCAGCTGATGGGCACGCCCGTTAACGGTCAGGCTAATGTCGTGCTTCATGAATGATTCGCTTCGCGGAGGGCACGCAGGATCTTTTCGGGGGTGATGGGGAGGTCGGGGACCTGGACGCCGACGGCGTTGGCGACCGCGTTGGCGATGGCCGGCGCGATAGCAAAGATTCCCGCCTCGCCAATTCCCTTGGCCCCGTAGGGGCCGTCGCGATGCGGATCCTCGACGATGATCGGGATGACCTCGTCGGGCAGGTCGAGGAAGGACGGGATGCGGTAATCGACGAAGGAAGGGTTGGTGGGCTGGCCGGCATCGAACACCATCTCCTCCAGGAGCGCGGGACCGCCGCCCTGGATGGTGGCCCCTTCAATCTGTTGGTTGCAGGCGAATGGATTGATCGCCTTGCCGGTGTCCACCGCGGTCGCGAGCTTCAAGATGTGCACGTGGCCGGTCTCCAGGTCCACTTCGACCT
>DASXTD010000702.1:0-3574 GCA_036505655.1 Chloroflexota bacterium | reverse complement strand
TCATGCGATAGGTTCCGATGTTGATGATACCGGTGTCCGGATCCCGCGTGAGTACCGCGTCGGCAGTGCCCAGATAGCGCCCGACATCGTCGCCCGGTTGACCGCCGCCGTCCAGGGGCCAGTGCTTGGGGGCCGGAAGCTTGCGCAGATCGATATCGTCGCCGCGCAGAATGATTTCGTTGACCGGCGCCGTGCGTGCATCCACCTCGACCGGTGGGATGCGGCGGGCCAGCCGCTGTCGCGCCTCGGCGATGAGTTCGACCACTGGCAGGCCGGGCTCGATTCCCAAGGTGATGGCTACCCGGTCGTAGCTGGAGGCGAGGATGTTCCACAACGAGCTCCAACGGCCCGGATGACCCTTGATGTTATCGAACAAGAGCGCGGGTGCAGCCACCTTCTTGCCGACCATATACGTGATGGCGCCCATCTCCTCGATGGGGTCAACTTCCTGATGGATTCGAATGAGATCGCCCATTGATTCGACCTTGGCGATCCAGTCGCGCAGGTCGGCGATGTCGGCTGCTTTGGGCGCCGCGCGTTCTTGGGTGATCACTGTGTGCCCCCTCCTACCATGTGGACGATTTCGAGACGGTCGCCCTCGTGTAAGACGATCTCGCCGAAATGCTCGCGTTTTACGATGTCGCCGTTGTATTCGATGGCGATAAGCTGCGGGTTAACCTGCTGCTTCTCCAGGAAGTCCAGGAGGCAGCATTCAGGAGCCAACTCGCGCGGCTTCCCGTTGATCGTAAGCTGCATCATGACCCATGATCCCCTCCCCCTCGACGGGGGAGGGTTAGGGTGGGGGTGAATGCGCCGAGTTCAGCGGCGATGGAATTAGACCTCAACTCCCAGGCCTCGCGGGCGGCAGCGGCCAACTGCTCGGCGGCAGCGCGTGGGTCGGGGGCGGACAGAATGGCGGATATGACCGCGACGCCCGCCGCTCCGGCCTCGATCACACTCGCAATATTCTCAGGCGTGATCCCGCCCACGGCCAGAACCGGCGTGCCGAACCTAGCGGCCTCGCGGATGGGATCTAATCCAAGCGCGGAGCCGCCGGGATGCGAGCGGCTGGGAAAGATCGTTCCCAGCTCAACGTAGTCAGCGCTTCCCCCGCCGGCGTGCCTGGCTTCCTCGACGCTGTGGACTGATTGGCCGACCACAGCGTCTTCACCAAGTATCTGCCGCGCGGCCTCCACCGACATGCCGTCGCTGGGGAGATGCACCCCATCAGCCCCCGCCGCCAACGCAACATCGGCGCGTCCATTGATCACGAATCTCACGCGATCGGCGGTGATTTGGCGCAAGCGGAGCGCCAGGTCGAGGATCTCCCGGGTCGGCAGGCTCTTCTCCCTCAGCTGTACCAGATTGATTCCTCCCCGAATGGCCTCGGCCACCATCTGGTCCAACTGCCCGGGACCAACGAGCTGGAGATCCGTGATGAGGCAGAGGACTGGCCCGTCCGCGTCCAGGTGCCGCGGGGTCAACGCAGAGCGCCCTCCATGGGGCTCGACGCCGTCGCGTACTCGCGCTTGGGGATGCGCCCGGCCAGAAACGCCTTGCGGCCGGCTCTGACGCCCTCAGCGAAGGCCGCACCCATCAACGCCGGATTAGTGGCCTGGGCGACACCAGTATTCACCAGACACATGTCAGCGCCGATCTCCATCGCGAGAGAAGCATCAGACGGCGCGCCGAGCCCCGCGTCGACCACGACCGGAATACGAGCTTGCTCAATGATGATCTTTATCTGCTCGAAATTCACGAGGCCCTGACCAGAACCGATAGGTGAGGCCAGCGGCATTACGGTAGCGCAGCCGACGTCCTCCAACTTCTTGGCCAGGACGGGATCGTCGTTGATGTAGGGCAGTACCACGAAGCCATCGGCCACCATATCGCGCGCCGCGTCCAGCGTCCCAATTGGATCAGGCAACAAATACTTCGAGTCGGGGATCACTTCGAGCTTGACCCAGTTGGAGAGTCCCATCGAGCGGGCCAAACGAGCGACGCGCAGTGCTTCTTCGGCCGTCTGGCAACCAGCAGTGTTGGGGAGAAGGCGGAAGCGACTCGTATCGATGTAATCGAGGATGGTTTTCTTGCTCGGGTCATCCAGGTCGAGGCGCCGCAGCGCGACGGTTACCAGCTCAACGTCGGCCGCGTCCAGGGCCGCCACCATCTCTTCCATGGTTCGATACTTACCCGTTCCCAGGATCAGTCGTGACCGAAGCGTCTCGCCAGCGACGACGACAGAGTCGTCCATACCCTTATCTTCTCCAGGCGTCTCGTCGAGGATTATCGAGTCCTCCGGGAGAGGGTGTCAATCAAAGAGTCTCCCGGGAGTAAACCTCTCCAGGTGTGAATCTTGACAGGACGTAGCGTCTCAGGCCCGCCGCAGCAGCAAGGCAACGGCGCGGGCGGGTTCGAGGACGCCGAGGGCACGGTTGGCCAGCACATAGACCAGGCCGCCGACCACGAGGGCGCTAGCCAGGGAGGTGGCCTGCCCGGTCCAATGGTCGATATCCATGCGAGTGCTGAGGGGGGCCATTACCAGCAAAGCCGCCGCCGCGAGCGCGACCGCGGCCAGGGCGGCACGACCCAGAAACGGGAGGAACGCGCCGGGCTCGATCCAACCGAGGCGCCGCTGCAGCAAAATGCTCAGGGTGGTCGCTTCGGTGAGAGCCGCCGCAGCGTTGGCGAGCGCGAGGCCGCCGAAGCCGAGACTGGTGCGCATGAGAATCAAGCTTAGGACAATGTTAAGAGCCACGGCACCCGCCGCCACTCGCACCGGTGTCGCCGTATCGCGCATCGCATAAAAGGCCCGAGAGACGATCTCGATGGCTCCATGGCCGGGCAGCCCCAGCACATACCACATGAGGGCGAAGGCAGTCGCCGTGGCCGCGTCTGGGCCAAACTCTCCGCGCTCCAGCAGCAGGCCAACCGCCGGCCGCGCCAGAACCAGCAGCAGCGCGGCGGCAGCCAGATTAAGCGCGCAGATCACGCGGAAACCGAACTGAAAAGTCTGCCGCGCCTGGTCCAGGTTTCCAGCGGCTGCTTCCCGGGCCAGCGAAGGAAATGTGGCTGTGGAGATACTCATGGCGATAATGCCGAGGGGTACCATGAGCACCAGCCACGCGTAGCTCAGATAAGCCACGCTGCCCTGGCCCAAGAACGAGGCAAGGGCGATCGTCACCAATTGATTGATCTGGTAGACCCCGAGGCCGAGTACTCGTGGGCCCATAAGCCGAGCCACTTCGCGGGTGCCTGACAGATCGAGCCCCAACGTGGCGGTATATCTCATGCCCACCCGCGCCAAGCCCGGCAGTTGCACCAGCAGGTGCAGCAGGGCGCCCGCTACTGCGCTTATCGCCAGTCCTTCCGCGCCCAGGGGCCGTAAGAAGATGGCCCCGGCGCAGAGCGCCAGGTTGTACATGAGGGGGGCCGCGGCGGCCAGCAGAAAGCGGTCCAACCCATTCAGCGCGCTGGTGGCCAGCGTGCTCACCGCGAACAATGCCGGGCACACCAGCATGATGCGTACCAGGTCGGCCGTATGCGCTTGATCAGCAGGCGGCCATCCAGGCAC
>DASXTD010000701.1:0-3372 GCA_036505655.1 Chloroflexota bacterium | reverse complement strand
GTTCAGCGCGACGCCTGGGGGGTCAAGCAGCGGATTGGTGTCCAGCTCCAGGCGGCTGGGTTCTACCCGGAGCTCACCCTGGTGCAGCTACTGCGGATGTTCGCCGACCTCTACAACGTGAGCATTGAACCGCTGCGCGTGCTGGAACGCTTCCAGCTGCAGGATAAGGCGGGGGCGTTCTATCAACAGCTGTCCGGTGGGCAGAAACAGCGGTTCGGGCTTGCAACAACCCTGCTGCACCGACCTAGCGTGATCTTCCTGGACGAGCCCACCACCGGACTGGATCCTCAAGCCCGGCTAAACCTGTGGGACCTGGTGCGCGAGATCCGCGCCGAGGGTATGACTCTCCTGTTGACAACCCATTACATGGAAGAGGCTGAACAGCTATGCGATCGGGTCGCCATCATGGATCACGGTCACATCATCAAGATCGGCCCGCCGAGCGAGCTCATCACGGAGCTGCTGGCAAGCGGCTTTCAGAAGCCGGTCATCCGTCAAGAGGCAACCCTGGAAGATGTCTTCCTCACGCTAACGGGTCGAGCCCTCGGCGATGATTAGAGAAGCCCCCCACCCCACGCTCTCCCCGGAGGGGAGTGGGATCGCCAAACCCAATCAACTGCGGGCACTGTGGGCGTTGACCCTCTATCCGCTCCTGGCGATGCTGCGCAACCCGGCCACATCAACCTTCGGCTTCCTGTTCCCGCTCGGCTTGATCCTGATCTTCGGGCTCATTGGAACGGCAGGAACAGGCATGCGGCTCGGTGTCCCAGCCGGCTCCGCAACGGGGCCGGTCTATTCCGCGCTGGGCCAGACTCCCACTATCACCCTGGTACCGGGAGAGCGCGCTGAGCTCGAGCAGCAGCTGCGGCTCGGAAAGCTGGATGGTATCGTGGAGTCGATCGGGGATCGCGTCACCCTGTCGCTCAACTCGGCGAACCGGCAGGGCGGACTGGCCACGATGTTGGTACGCCAATCGGTCGACAGCCTCAACCTGAGCGCGGCCGGAGTGGCGAATCCAGCCTACGCGCTCCAGGTGGACGAGGTAGCCGGCCGCCGCAACCGGTACATCGATTTCGCTCTGCCTGGGCAGATCGGGATGGCGCTCATCTCGACCGCGGTATTCGGGACCGTGTTTGGGCTGATCTTCCTGAAGCAGGCCTTGATCCTCAAGCGGCTGTTCGCCACGCCGGTCCGGGGCTCGACGATCTTGCTCGGGCAGGGCCTGGCCCGCCTCATCATGGCGCTGGCCCAGGCGGCGGTGATCCTGGGGGTCGGCGTACTGGTGTTCGGCTTCCAGCTGGCGAATGGCTGGACGACCTTCATGGCTATGCTCGCCCTCTCGGCGCTGGGTTTGGCCGCGTTCATGGGGTTTGGGCTCGCTATCGCGGGTTGGACCAATGACGCCAACGCAGCGAATCCGCTCACCAACCTGGTAACCCTGCCGCAGTTCCTCCTCAGCGGCGTCTTTTTCTCGACCGATGCATTCCCGGCCTGGGTGCGTCCGGTGGCCGAAAACTTGCCGCTCTCCCATTTCAACCTGGCGATGCGGCAAGTGGCGACCGAGGGCCTGGGGATCACCGAGATTCTGCCGTCACTCCTGGGCCTGTGCGCGTGGGGCATCGTGGGCTACGCGGTCGCCGCTCGCACCTTCAAGTGGCAGTGAATCGAGGCATGGAAACGTTTCCATCGAGACCGCGTAACTGTTATGTATAAAAGCTCCACGTTCGGGGCATTGCGGAGACACTGAACTCATGGCCGTTCCACTGAGCCACTCAGAGAGGGGTGCCCCGCGCGGTACACGCGTCCTGGATTGGCTGCTCATTTCGGCGATCGCTGCGGCAATCGGATTTCTGCTCACGCTCGTGGTACCCCGGACGGTGCTGGCGCCCATTGTCCCGCTGCCCATTTCGGCTCCGCCCGAGGCGCTAGGTACCTCCGCCGGGGTGCCCATGGCCATTAGCACCGGAGCCAATGTGCTTCCCGTCGCGCTTACGCTGAGTGCTCGCCCTGGTGTCCTCTCAGTTGGTGGAGCGCGAATCGCGGGCGGCCTAGAGCTGAATAATGGGGCGACCTACCATTTCCCAGACCAGTTTCAGCAGGCTGACAGCGTGATGGACGCTACTCCACTGAACGATCCGATCCTGGGGTCGGCGCAGCGGATGTCCGCCCGATACGTCAGCCAGGATGGGGGAGTAGCGGCGACGGTTGACGTGATCGTCGCCGACCAGTCACCGGCCCTGGTGTATCAGAGTCGGGCTTCAACCTCTACCCTGCGCAGGTTTTCTCTTCCCGATCCTTTGGCGAGCCAGCTGGACCTCGCCGTTCCGGTCCGTTACGTCACAGTCCTGAGCTCCGGTCCCGTGCAGGGCGCCGTAGCGCTCGGGGATGCGGGACGGACGATACCCATCCTTCCAGGGACACCGGTGCTGCTGTGGAGTGACGTGAGCCAACGTGGCTACATTCTGGGGCTGCTCGACGAAACAAGCGGCCCGTCAGGGGTCACGATGTCACCCGTCAGTAGCGACCGCCTCGGCATCGGGATTGCCTCTGGCCCTATGGTGGGCGCTGCGACCACGTCGCCCCGACTTTACCTCGAGCGCATTGATAATTCGGACCTCACGCGAGCCTTGGCTGGGTTCCGGCACGCGCTCGACGTGATCGCGCCAGGCCCTACCGTTCCCAGGAACTTTCGCAATCAATGGGGAAGCTGGTACGTCTATGGGGGAAATATCAGCGAGGATCGGATCCGCGATCAGATCGATGCCATCACCGAGAGATATGCGGATGTCGGGCCCTGGCAGGTTGAGATAGATGCTGGGTGGTCCCTGGCCGGAGGAGATCCGAACGGCCAGATGGGCGAAGTCGATGCGAGCAAATTTCCATCCGGGATGCGCGCCCTGGTGGATTATGCCCATGCCCGCGGCGTGGGCATTTCTCTCTACGGGTCGGCGCCCTGGGTCGACAGTCGTCCTTCGATTCCCACGTGGTGGGTTGTGCAGCTCGGGTTCATTCGTGACCACCTGGACTGGCTCATCAAGGTCGAGCAGGATGACGAGGGAGCGGCGTATGTCTACGACCTCTCGAACCCGGATCTGCGCGCCTTCTTGAACGGCGTGATCAAGCGGTATCTGGTCGAATTCAATGCCGATGGCATTGAGCTGGATATGGTGGGCGTGATTGGCCCACGCGGAGGCCCATTTCGGGGCGATCCGATCGGCCAGGGACAGCCTCCCCAACCGCCGGGCGTCGCCCAGACCATGGAGATCTATCGCTCGCTGTGGACGGCTGCCAGCCAGCTGAAGCCGAACGTGTGGATCGAAAGTGGTTACGCGGCTCCGGCCCTAGCACGGCCCTACGTCCATAGCTGGAAGC
>DASXTD010000700.1:0-2118 GCA_036505655.1 Chloroflexota bacterium | reverse complement strand
GACCCCTTGCATGCCATGCAGTTTCGGCCTGCTCCCCAACCCGAGGTCAGAGGCGGATGCCGACCGTACCGGCCCTGTGGGGTTGACCGTTACTTACCGCCACATACCGCTCGTGACCGCTGCTTGTGGCACGCGGGTGGCACGGCAGGCGAGAACGACGATGCTCGCACCTAGCGGCGACGGCTCACAGCTCGCCCAGAGGGTGAGGCCCGTCCTCGGTGAACCACCCTTCGTGGGCACGAGCCCGCAGGGCTCGCGGCGGCCGGGTGGGAGACTCGAACTCTGGCCCGCCCCCTGAAGTGGTTCCTGGTAGCGGACACGCTGGCGGTCTCACCTGCGGTTCCTTAGCTCCCGTGGTGACCACTCGTGCCCGTTGCACTCCTCTACCTGCCGGCTCCGCGTGTACCCACCGTGTACCGGCGGGCTCCGGTCCCGTCCGGGCGTGGACGCCTCTGGCGCTCCGGTCCTCCGCGACCAGGGACCGATCGGCCGGCCGGGCACGGCAAGGCCGATACAAGCCTTGACCACCTTCATGCCATGCAGTTTCGGGCAGCTCCACTCCCCCAGGTCAAGTGCAGGGCGCCCAGCCTGATCGCCCCGTCGGAGTGACCGTGACTGTCCGCTGTGTACCGCTCGTGCCCGCTCCTTATGGCACGTGGGTGGCACGGCTGGAGGGCGCCTTCGCACTTGGGGCTGTCGTTCTGGTGGTGATTCACGCGAGCCGTTCTCCCTGTCCTGCGGCCTACGGCGGCGCGACCGTGAACGCTTTGGGAGTCGGGGCCTTCATACTGCTTATTCCGATCGGGATGACTCAGGAGCACTGATGACTCTGGCCGATGGCCAATTAACCCCACCAGAGCAAGACCTGCGCGAAGCCATGACTACCGGCGAGTGGATGGACCTGCGGAAGCACGACCCCCAGGCCGACGATCCCAGCCAGGGCGCGCAATGGGGTGCTGAGCGCACCATCCGCGCAGAGGTGTTGGCCTACCTACTCACCCAGGTGACGGGACCGCAGCAGCCACGGGCGCTGCGCCTAGCTGGCGCACGAGTCACAGGCAAGCTGGACCTGGAAGCCGCCGAGCTTGTCTGCCCGGTCTCCTTACGGGATTGCTGGTTCGCCGAACCGGTCACCATCGGGGAAGCGACCGTTGCCTCGTTGCGCCTATCCGGCTGTCACCTGCCTGGCCTGCAAGCCTGGCAGCTCAGGACTCAGGGCAATCTCGGACTCAACGACGGGTTCACCACCCGGGAGTTGATTCTGGCCGGCGCCCGCATCGGTGGGCAGCTTGACCTCACCCACGCCACCCTCATCAACCCCAACCGGACGGCACTGAACGGTGACGGGATGACCGTTGGTCACCACCTACTGTGTCGAGGCCTTGCTGCTGAAGGGATGGTGGATGTACGCCGCGCCCGCATCGGTGGGCAGCTCGACGTCTCCGGCGCCATCCTAAACAACCCCAGCGGATCGGCCTTCCATGGCAACCGGCTCGTTGTCGACCAAGACCTAATTTCCAGTGAGAGATTTATCGCCCATGGGGAGGTCCATCTGCTCGGCGCCCGCATCGGCGGGCAGCTCAGCCTTACCAGCGCCATCCTGAACAACCCCGGCAGGATCGCACTGAACGGCAATAGGCTCACCGTGGGCCAGAGCATGCATTGCCGAGGTGACTTCAATGCCAACGGCGAAGTCCATCTGCTCAATGCCCACCTCGGCGGAGAGTTCTCCCTGACCGGCACGCTGAACAACCCTAATGGGACCGCATTAAGGGCTGACGGCCTCACCGCCGAACAAGACATGGTTTGCCATGGGGGACTCAGGATCGAGGGAGGGGTGATCCTGACCGGCGCCAACATCAGCGGGCATCTCGGCCTCGTTGGCGCCACTATAAACAACCCCAACGGAATCGCACTCGACCTGCGGAACGCTCGGATCGGCACTCTGCTACTGCACCCGACCGCACGGCCAAACGCTATCAATCTCATTCACGCCCAGCTCGGCGTGCTTTACGATGATCCCGCCACCTGGCCCAACCAACTACAACTGCGCGGCTGCACCTACGACTCTCGCTACGAACGCTTCCCGGTCAGCGCCGGCCAGCGCTTGGACTGGCT
>DASXTD010000699.1:0-5902 GCA_036505655.1 Chloroflexota bacterium | reverse complement strand
CGACCGGGATATCTTTGGTAACCTGCTCAGCCGCAAGGAGCCCGCCGGCACCCGTCGCTACTACCACTTCGACGGGCTGGGCAGCACAACCGCGTTGTCGGATGAAGGTGGCGTCACCGTGGCCACGTTGCTCTACGATGCCTGGGGCAACCAGCGCGCAGCGAGTGGCGCGACGATGCCAAACTACCGATTCACCGGCGCTGAACTCGATTCGGCGTCGGGCCTCTACCACATGGGGGCGCGGTTCTACGATCCGACAATCGGGCGCTGGCTGAGCGAAGATAGCATCCAAGACACTCTCTTTGATCCATCTAGTCTCAATTTCTATGCCTACGTCGACAATGCTCCGCTGACCCTAGTCGATCCTGATGGTACAAACGGCCAAGCTGTGCAGGTCGTGCTTGGTCTTTTGGCCGCCGCTGGGATCGTTACTATCTCGCCAGGTCTCATTGCGGGAATTCTGATTGCCACTGCGGCTGGAGTTACGGTCGGTGTTGCTGCGCGGATCATTATTGATGCAATGTCCCAAGCGGCCAAGAAGCAGGTCGCCGGATTGGCGAGCTCGCTCGCCGAGCACTTGGCCGACTTTTTCGGTCATCCTGTGGGCGGTAAGGATCCAAGACCAGGAAAGGATAGGCGAGATCCGAAGAAGTTCTTGGAACAGGCGAAGACCTTTCTCAAAGACATCGCCAAGAAGGTGGGTGGGGATTGGCAGAAGTTCGCACGGTGGCTCAAAGACCAAGGGTGGACTGAGGAAGAGATAACAGATCTTCTGAAGCACCTGCAGAAATCCGGACTCTATGATCAGTACTTCCACTAACTGCCCGTCTTGCTGGGAGATGAAAGTGGCAACGAAGCAAGGAAGACGCAAGATGCGAGAATTCACTAAACAGGTTTCGGTGGCCGGTCGGAGGCCGAGACCGCTAGCGATTGACATCGTGGAGAGTCGCCTTCGGGGCATCCGGGGGAAAGAGGCTCGAGAGGAATTAGCTGTTCACTTGGCCGAAACGTGTTACGAATGTTTCTCTGTTGAGACCCAGTTCAGAGAGCTGATTAATCGAGACCCGGAGGATATTGACGGAATCCTAACCTCGCTAGTGGACCTCGACATCAAATTAAATCACATCTCGCAGCACTGGAAAGGTTTGAAGAGACCTCTTCGTGAAGCGATACGTCTCTTCGACAAACTCTATTCAAAGACAGTTTGACTCGGCTCGGACGGCAAGACCATCCAGTTCGCCTATGAGGGAGCCGGCAACCGCCTCAGCCTGATCAACCCGCTGGGCACCACCACCAATTTCGGCTACGACGCGGCGAACCGCCTGCCGAGCATGACGCAGGGCTCACTGACCTGGACGTTCGGGTACGATGCGGCGGGCAACCGCACCAGCCTGGGCCAACCGAATGGCACCAGCACCGTCTACGCGTATCAGACCAACAACTGGCTGCAGTCGATCACCCACAAAACGCCCGGCGGGGGCACCCTGCAATCCTTTGTCTACACGTACGACGAGAATGGGAACCGGCTCACCCAGACCGATAGCACCGGGAAGGCGACGTTCGTCTACGACGACCTGAACCGTCTCACGCGGGCGGCCTATCCCGGATCAGGAGTGACCTGGACGTACGATCCGGTGGGAAACCGGCTGACCGAAGATAAGGACCTCGTCGGCAACGGTACGACGTATACCTACGATGCAAACAACCGGCTGAAGGTGGTCGGCAACACCGACTACCCCTGGACGACGACCTACGACTACGATGACAACGGCAACCTCAAGAGCACGTCCGCCGGGCAGTCGTTCACCTGGGATGCTTTCAACCGGATGACGTCGGCGACCGGTCCCGGTGGCACCGCGAACTACACCTACAATGGCGACGGTCTGAAGATCCGCCGCATCGGTCCGGATGGCACGACCCGTTACTACTACGACGGCATCCGCCGATCTGGGAGGCCGACGGCGCCGGCAGCATGACCGCCCAGCTCGACCGGGATATCTTTGGGAACCTGCTCAGCCGCAAGGAACCCGTCGGTACGCGTCGCTACTACCACTTCGACGGATTGGGCAGCACCACGGCGCTGTCGGACGAGGGCGGAGCTACCGTGGCCACGCTGCTCTACGATGCCTGGGGCAACCAGCGCGCGGCGACTGGCGCCACAGTCCCCAATTACCGGTTTACGGGTGCCGAACTCGATTCAGCAAGTGGCCTCTACCATATGGGAGCGCGGTTCTACGATCCGACGATTGGACGATGGCTGAGCGAGGACAGCGTACAAGATCGATATTTCAAACCGATGACGTTGAACTACTATGCCTACGTCTTTGGAAATCCTACTGTTCTGATCGACCCGGATGGCACAGCCCCATGTATCACGGCGACGGGCATCGACCAAGGTGAGTGCGGCGGGGGTATCGGCATATTCTTTGGCCTCTCCCGAGCTTCAAACATTCTGACCCGAGTAATTTCACGGTCCCCCCTGGTTGCAGGTATTCTATTTGCTGGCTTCCTGGTGTCGGAGGGAGTGCCTCCCAACATCGCCGCGATCGTTGGGCTTGCCGTGGCGATTGCCTTGGAGAGGGTTCTTTCGTCTCGAGGCTTTCTCGATCTTCCCAGTGGCTGGAGAGTTGAGATTCAGACAAGAACGTGGGTAGGTCCATCCGGACAAATTCACATCGTGACTACGATCACTATTTTCGATGAAAATGGCAAGGTTGTCGAGAATACTTCTGATGAAAGGGTCTGCGGTCCGGATGAAGAGTGCTCTTGACCTCAGGAAGTTAATAGTGTCAATCCTTGCAAGTAATGCGGAAACATATGAGAAGCATTATCATGAATTACGCTGAAAGCTGCGGATGATCAGGTTACTTTCGATCGTCGCCCTCCTCGCCATCGGCATTTGGGCGGCGCTGTCGAACCGACTCGAATTCGTCGGAGCTTACATATTAGGTCTTGCTGCTGGAGCGATCATCTCAAGAGATCTATGGAGTAGTCGACCGAGATACATAGGATTCAGTGTTGTCGTGGCCTTGTTGACGATCGGCGCTGCAGGTCTTCTGACTGGAAATCGGTTCCTGCAAGACACTGCCATGGCGGGACTACTCTTCCCAGCCGCCGTCTGGGTATTTCGTCGTACTAGGAGACAGCAAGAATAGAAGGCGAAAGGAGGTCAAGCGACTGGGGATTATCCGTGAGAAGGCTGCGCCCGTCAACCACCCTTTCGTAGGCGACTGTCCGAACCGTTGATCTTCGTCTTCTGTCGGCGATAGATGTGCGATCGGGAGAGGGCCATGCCTCACCTCTGGACGTCCTCCCCAAAGGTGGTCCAGCCTCCAGTTCAACATTCTCCAAAAGGGGGAAGGGCCCATGCGCAAGTCCCGATTCAGCGAGACCGAGATCGTGTATGCGATAAAGCAGGTCGAGGCCGGCATCCCGGTCGGGGATGTCGCGCGGAAGTGCAGGGTGAGCCAGAAGACGATCTACTGGAGTTGGACCCGGTTTCGTGGACACTTCATCCTTAGGGCTGATGCCCTGGAAGGGAGTCCACGATGGGACTGAGCAGAAAAGCGTACCCACGGGAGTTTCGGGAGGAGGCCGTCCGGCTCATTCGAGAGTCTCGAAAGCCCGTTAAGCAAATGGCCCGCGACCTCGGCGTGTCGTATGAGTCGTTGCGGACCTGGATTAAGCGGGCGGATCTCGACGCCGGGCGGCGCACCGACGGGTTGACCACGGAGGAGCGAGACGAACTCCGGTGTCTGCGGCGGGAGAATCGGATCCTACAGGAAGAACGGGAGATCCTGAAAGAAGTCGCCCATGCCGGCGTGCCGGCACCAGCGACAGGATGAAAGTGGACCCCCAGAGCGACTAGGGGTCAGGTCTTGAATTAGTCCACCTCATAGCTCAGTTGGGCTACTTTCTCCGCAACATAAGTCTGAGCTAAGGGGCGAGCGTGTGAAGGACGTGCCGGAGGAAGGGTGTGGTTCGAATCCGGCGCACCGTGCGTTCGCACATCTTGGTGACCGCACTGTCGGGCTCGCGATGTACACTGCGCCGCCAAGCCCTAGCCGACCGGTCTCACACTTGACCGTTGTCGTCGGAGGCATCTCTGCGGCCTCGATCGGGCATGAAACTTCAGCCTGGCTCGGATCGAGCACGACCAACGTGTAGGTCTGCCTCGAATCCGTTGTGTGCCCGGCACCGCAGCGCGATGTTGTCTACGGTCGCTTTCCCACCATGCGCGTAGGGTTCGACATGGTGGAACTCCAGGAAGCCACGCTCAGGACAGCGGCTGCCGTTATGCCCCACGAAGGCGCACTGGCCGCCGTCGCGCTTCCAGACCTGCCGCCTGACCGCAGCCGGAATGTGACGGGAGAGTGGGTCTGTGCCTCGCCCATTACGAGGGCGGTCGGTCGCGGCGATCTTCTCCTTCTCTAATTCCCGGACGAGCACTTTCAAAGCTATTGCTATCACTTCTCCGATGTCGCCATTAGGGATCTGATGCCGCAGTAGATCTTGGGCTCGCTCCAACAGCTCGTGGGTTTCCTGGGTGGCGGTGAACGCGACCTGATAGCGCTTGGCCGACAGGGGCACGACCACGGGGCGTTTGGGAGGGCGAATCTCCAGGACAGGTGTCGCTGGCTCCCCGGCCGCCTCCGCCTTCGAGGGCGGGTTGAACACCAGGCTGGCCGTACGGTTCGGGAGTTGACGAATCGTCGATGGCACGGCCGGCCTTGGTCGCAGCGCCGCGACGATCCTTTCTATTTGCTTCCTGGTCTTGTGTTTCGATGCCGCAAGCAGCTTCTGATGGTTGGCAGGCGTGAGTTCGGGCGCCAGGAGCGTGATCGTGGTCAGATTGATCCACCCTGCCGAGAGCATCTCCAAGACGATGGGAAACTTGAGCCCGATCTTGGCGGCCTCCATCCGGCGGTACGCCGCCCGTTCCGAGAAGCGCAGGACTCGGGTGCAATATGTGAAGAGCGACGAGTACCCTTCCTGGAGGTACAGGCGGCGCGCTTCCATCTCGGCCAGATGAGCGATGAGGATTGCCGTCGCCTCCCGCTCACGCTGGGCGAGCAGCTCGATCCGCTTGAGCAACTCCAGATCGGTAAGCTGAGTAATTTGAGAGAACGTGTCTGGGTTCATGCGCCATCTATACCATGGCGATTTCAGAGGCTTCAGGATGGCCCGTGAGGCCTTCGGGAGTATTGGCTCGCCTTCGCGCGGCGGGCATCAGTTTCAAAACCGCGCGACGGCGATCGTGACGCACGTAGAGGGGGTTCTGTGAGTGCCGAATCGTGATCGAAAATCGGTGCGGCGAAACCTGTCAATAGCCAATTGAGCTATCCGTGGAAATTTCATGCAACTCCCTCCTGGAGGGAGTTGCGTTCTGTCCCTCATATTAGCGACGAACGGCAGCAGGGGGCGGGGACTCGACCGCGACGGTCGGGTCAGGCGGCGCAAAGGGGGGACAAGTGTACCAGTACCGCCGGGGTGGTCAGCTACTCGTACGACGCCAATGGCAACTTACTCAGTACCTCGTCGGGGCAGTCATTCGCTTGGGAAGTCCTCAACCGGATGACCTCCGCCACCGGCGCTGGTGGCACCGCGACTTACACCTACAATGGCGACGTTCTGAAGATCCGCCGCATCGGCCCCGACGGCACGACCCGCTACTACTACGATGGCATCCGCCCGATCTGGGAGGCTGACGGCGCTGGCAGCATGACCGCCCAGCTCGACCGGGATATCTTTGGGAACCTCCTCAGCCGCAAGGAGCCCGCCGGCACCCGGCGCTACTACCACTTCGATGGCCTGGGGAGCACGACGGCGCTGTCGGACGAGGCCGGCGCGACTGTGGCCACGCTGCTCTACGATGCCTGGGGCAACCAGCGCGCCGCCAGCG
>DASXTD010000698.1:0-2523 GCA_036505655.1 Chloroflexota bacterium | reverse complement strand
ATTGGGGGAGAAGACCAGCGTCACGTTGGTGGGGACCGAGCCGCCTAGAGAATGGAGCGTCTTCAACCCATCGATGGTCATCGGAAGCTTCACCACTACATTCGGCGCCCAGGTGGCGATCTCCCGGGCCTCGGCCAGCATCTCTTCGTGATTCTGGGCCAGGACTTCGGCGCTCACTGGGCCCGGCACGAGCGCACAGAATTGTTGGATGGTCTCTCGGAAGTCGCGAAAACCACCCTTGCTGAGCAGCGAGGGATTGGTGGTCACCCCCGACAGGACGCCGAGGGCGATGACCTGCTCCACCTCGTGGAGATCGCCAGTGTCGAGGTAGAGCTCCATTAACGGCCCCCGCCTGGGAGCCCGCTCGGCCGTTGCTGCCCGGGGCCGCTCCGCTTCACTTGTTAACCCCCCTACTGCCCGGTGGCTACCGGATAAGCGCTCTTGATCCAGGCGATGGTGCCGCCTTCCAGGTTGTAAAGCTCGCTGAAGCCCATGGTCGCGGCGACTTCGCACGCCACCGCGCTGCGCTGGCCGACGCCGCAGACGAACAGGGTCGCCTCGCCCTTATCTCCGGTCAGCTTTCCCTGCGGATCGCTGAGAATTTGAGGCAATGGAACCAGGGTCGCCTGCGGGATGTGGCCCGCCACCCATTCATCTTGTTCCCGCACGTCTATCACACGCACCTTGCCCTCATCCACGAGCCGCTTAGCCTCCTGCACACTGACTCTCTTGAATGGTTCTTCTGGTTTGCTCATTTACCGCCTCCCAACCGCCAAATTCTAGCGGCAGCGCCGCGGCTCTGGCCCGAGGCTTCCCAGCGGCATTAGCAGCGTGGCGAGTAAATAAGGAGGACACCCGGAGTGTGTTGCGCCTATGCCCGCGGGCGCTGCCCGCCCCAACGTGCGACAATAGCAGCGCCAGGCAGGGCCTGGAGCCACTCTCGGCGACCGCAGCTGGACATCCTAGCCAGGAAGCATCCCGAGGCCGCTTCGAGTGTACCCCGGCGGGACGAGCGAGCCACCTTCGAGACTTGCCGCTCAGACACCGACCGCGTTTCCACCTCACCGACGACGGAGAGTCGATGAACCAAACTGCGCGCGCCATGACCGGTGAGGAACGAATCCTGGCTGCCTGCCGACACCAGCAACCAGATGCAACGCCAATCTGGTTCATGCGGCAAGCAGGTCGCTGCCTGGCCGGTTACCGGGCTCTCCGCGAGCGGTACGACATCTTCACCATCGCCAAGACGCCCGAGCTATGCGCCCAGGTGACGCTCATGCCAGTACATGAGCTGGGCGTGGACGCGGCGGTGATGTTCGCTGACATCATGCTCCCTATTGAGGCCATGGGTGTCGCGCTGAGTATCCAGCCAGACCTGGGGCCAGTCATCCATGCACCGATCCGGACTCGAGCCGACGTCGAAAAGCTGCGGCTCCTGGACCCAGAGGAGGCGACACCGTACGTGCTGGAAGCAATTCGCGTCCTGCGGCGCGAGCTGGCCGGCAAGGCGGCGTTGGTTGGATTTTCGGGCGCTCCCTTTACTCTGGCTTGCTATCTAATAGAAGGACGGCCGTCCCGGGATTTCGCGCTAGCCCGAGCCATGATGTTCCAGGAACCCGAGCTCTGGCACTCCCTTATGGAGACCCTGACTGAAATGGTCGTGCGGTACCTAGGCGGACAGGCGCGGGCGGGCGCGCAGGTGCTCCAGCTATTCGACAGCTGGGTGGGCACGCTGGCCCCGGCGACCTACGAGCGCTTCGTGCTTCCTTATAGTCGACGCGTGTTTGACGAGATGCGTGCGCTGGGCGTCCCTACCATTCATTTCGGCACAACCACAAATTCCCTGTTAGAGCTCATGGCGGAGGCCGGCGGCGACATCATCTCGGTGGATTGGCGCACCCCGCTCGACCAAGCCTGGAAGCGGATCGGCTATGACCGCGGCATCCAGGGCAACCTCGATCCCGCAACCGTACTCGCATCCAGCGGGACCATGCGGGAGGCGGCCCAGGATGTTCTCGACAAAGCCGGTGGCCGCCCGGGGCACATCTTTAACCTGGGCCATGGCGTGCTGCCGGACACGAACCCCGCCATGCTGGCCGAGCTAGTCAGCATGGTCCACGAGTCCACCGCCAAACCCTAACCAGGTGGCATCCTTCGGCAGGCTCAGGACAGGCTCTGCAGGCGGAGTGAGCATTGGTTGCGCCGACAATTCTGGCACTGTGCCGTCTGTAGGGACTATGGCACCTTGAGAGTCGGGGTTCTCCTCCTTACCTTTGGCACCGCCGACACCGGCGCTGACGTCCCGGCCTATCTCGCGCATGTGCGCGGCGGTCCGGTGTCCCCCGAGCTCATTGCGGAGTTCCAGCGACGACTGGAGTGCATCGGAGGCTCGCCACTTACCCGCATCACCCACGAGCAGGCTGACTGCCTCCAGCGAACATTGAACGAGTCAGCCAAAGAGGTCTCCTACTCGGTACGGGCCGGCATGCTCCACGCTCCCCCCTTCATCCGCGACGTGCTGAT
>DASXTD010000697.1:0-5772 GCA_036505655.1 Chloroflexota bacterium | reverse complement strand
ACGACACAGCGGCGAGGCATGCCGTCCGCGGGTCCGAGCGGCACCTCGACTGGGATGTCACGAATGGTTGAAGTGATCAGCGCGATGCTGATGGATCTGCGCACCAGATAGGCCGCTCCGCGCGACACCAGAAGGACAGGCCGCGTGCCGATGGGCGGTGGTAAACGGGCCCACCAGACCTCGCCGCGGTTCACTACCTTTTAGCCCCGGGAGCCTCCGGCCACTCCTCGGAAGGCAAGTCCGCGGCAGTCAACCAGGCCAGACTCTCCGGTTCACTGACCTGCTCAGGAATCCGCTCGTAGCCCTCGATGTAGAGGCGATCGCGTTCCCGAGACTCGACCTGGCGCAGATAGAGGGCGCAGGCCGATCGAATGACCGCGGCCCGCGAAGTCGCTTCGCGCTTGGCCTGGCCGTCGATTCGTGTGAGTAGCTCTCGATCAATCGGTATCTGGATGATCGCCTTCACGATTATCCTCCATAAGTCATTCCATACTATATTAGCTAATAAACGAACCTAGCAGTCCATGGGGGCTTGCTACTTTGGAATATCAAAACGCGACAGGATCCGGAGGGTTAGCTGGCCCAGTTCCACTGCTCGACGGCCCAGGTCGTGCTGCCGGACGGGGCAGTCGCCTGGGGGCCCTTCAAGGCGCCGATCCTCGCCTTGACACCGTAGTTGTAGTAAAGCGGGAACACGAGCGCTTGCTCGCTGATATATCGGGCGGACTTCAAGACGGCGTCGACCTGGGCGCTGCGTTCCAGGCTGGTGGTCAACTGCTGATAGAGCGCGTCGAAGTCCGGACTGCTGTAGCCACCCCGGTTGCTACCCTGCCAACGCGTGGCTGCTGTGGCGGCGTTCGGGCCATAGAGCTTCACGTAAATCACCTCTTCGGCGATTCCCGACGTGTCGGTGTCAAAGAACGCTGGATAGGCTGAACGCACCTCGCCGTCTTTGAACTCCTCGGCCGACAGTGACCGGGTTTGCACGTCGGCTCCCAGCTGCTTCCACAGGTCGGCATTGATGGCTGCCTCCCGCGCTTCCTGGTCGCTGGCGGCCGACCGCAGCTCGAAGCTAAACCGCTTCCCGTCCGCCGTCACGTAGGCGCGCTCACCTTGTTTCACGAGTCCCGCCGACTGGAGGAGGCGTTCCGCCTGAGCGGGGTCATGCGGATAGCGGGTGATCTGGCGCACGCCCTGGTCGTAGTAATCCGTGTCTGGGGTCAAGAACCCTTCGGCGATTTGCCCCTGCCCGCCCTGCAGCCCATCGAGCAGGGCCTGCCGGTCGAGGGCGTAGAAGAGCGCCTGCCGCACGCGCACATCGCGAATCTCGGGCGGATTGATGAATTCGGGCTTGAACTGAACCTGGATGTAGCGCATGTTGTTGGCGGTGAGCAGGACATTGCCCTCCTGGTTGATCTCCCACTGCCGTCGCAGTACCGTCCCTTGCTCGAAGCCGAGGGTCTTGTCGACCGAGATGTCTGCCGCTCCGGATAGGAGCATGACGACCGCGGTGTTCGGGTCCGTCGCGAACCGCACCTCGATCCGATCGATCTTCGGTCTGCCCAAGGCGTAACCGTCAAAGGCCGACCCCGCTACAAAAGCTCCGGGCTGCCAATCGACCAGCTTGAAGGGGCCCAGACCGACGAACTGGGTGGTCCAATACGGGCGAGCCAGAAAAACCTGAGCCGATTCAGTCTGGAACGCGCTCCCCAGGAGATGGCTGGGCAAGGGTGACCAATCCCGGCCCGAAAGCGAATCCGCCCCGGCGTAAGTGGTCTTCCAGTGCATCGCGACAGTGTGCGGATCCACTGCCACCGCCTCGCTCATGACATTCATCGGCTTCAGGTCGGCGACCCCATAGTCCGGGTTCTTCGCCATCTGCCAGGAGAGCACCATATCGTCGGCGGTGAAGGGCGTGCCATCGTGCCACGTCAGGTTGGAGCGCAGGCGATAGATCGTGTTCATGGTGCCGTCCGGGTTGACGCGCCAACTGTCAGTATTGAGCTGGGGCCCCTGGTCGAGGAGAAGCGGCCTCGCTACGCCCTGAATGTCGGCCAGGTAGAAGCTGGCGTTGAATAAGCGTTTGGCGTCAGCGGCATCTCCGCTGGTGGTATAGAGCGCGCGGTGCTCAGAAAGACTGCTCGGTTCGACCTGGGTCACTATGTTGAGGATGCGGTTGGGAGCGACCTGCGAGCCGCTGGGAGCGGGCCCGGTTGAAACTCCGCTGGGTCCGCAGGCGGCGACCAAGATGAGGCCAAAAATGGCGGCGGCGAAGCGACATCTCACTCGTTCATGCCTTTCCTGCTGGTCATAGTTATGGAGTTGGGTCCCCTCGAATGGACTAGAGTACAGTAACCAAACTACCATCCGACTTCAACGATAGCGAAGGGCATGAGGGGTCTGAATTGCTGACGCCAGAAGAAAATGAGCTACTTACGCGGGTGGGTCCGGGCACACCGTGCGGCGAGTTCCTGCGCCGCTACTGGCATCCTGTGGCCGCGGCCAGCGAGCTGACGGACGAGCGTCCCAAAATGCAGCTGCGGATCATGGGCGAAGACCTGGTGTTGTTCCGGGGCGCCGCTGGTTCCTACGGGCTGGTCGCCGAACATTGCTCCCACCGCGGCTGCTCCCTCTACTACGGCTTCTTGGAGGGCGACTGCATTCGGTGCGCCTACCATGGCTGGATGTACGACCAGGCGGGCAAGATCGTGGAGACGCCGTTCGAGCCCGAGCAGTCCCTGCTCAAGCACACCCTTCGCCATCCGGCGTATCCGGTCCAGAAGCTGGCCGGCCTCCTGTGGGCTTACATGGGTCCGCTACCGGCGCCGCTCCTGCCTCGCTGGGACGCTCTCGTCGATACGGAGGGCACGCGTCGTCTGGAGATTCGGCCCCAGCTGAACTGCAACTGGCTGCAGGCCGAGGAAAATACCGCCGATGTGACCCACACCTATTTTCTGCATGCCTATGCGATGGCAGCCAAGGGTCGCCAGAACATGGCCGGTGGGTTCGGCCGGCCGTTTCTCGGTTACGGGTTTCAGCCGTTCAAGTATGGGCTGCTCAAGAGCTGGTCCTACGCAGGTGAGCGAGGTGGCTCGGGGTGGGGAAACCTGCTGGTCTATCCCAACATGCTGCGGCTTGATGACTCCATGCATTGGCGCGTGCCGATCGACGACACGCACACCAAGATCGTCCGAGTGGAGTACTGGCCGACAGCGCGGCCCTGGAGACGCCCCGGCCCGGGACCGGACCCGTCAGCGGCTGGCACGCTCGAGGATCCGCCGCTTAGCTACGAGCCCACCTGGATGAACGAGCGGAACGAATACCACCTGGAAAACTTCTCCAGTCAGGATGGCATGGCCTGGGAAACCCAGGGCCCGATCTTTGACCGCAGTAAGGAGCACCTGGGCGCTACCGACACCGGTGTGGTCATGCTCCGCCAGATGCTCATGGAAGGCATTCGGGCCGTCGAAGAAGGTCGCGAGCCAATAGGGATCTTCCGCGATCCGGCTGAGAACCAGCGTATCGATCTCGAACAATGGATGCGCGAGCGGGACTACTTCCCGGGAGACGAGCCCGAAGAAAGTGGCGATCGGCTGCCCCGCGAGCGGATATTCGACGAGCGACACGTAGAAGTCGAGATTCCCGAGGGCTCCCCGGGGCGCCTGGGCGTCGTCGAGGCCCTCGCTCGGGTTGCTGCTACAGCGAATTAACGCGCGAGGGTCCACTCCTGGACGTTCCACTCGAACGTTGTCGGCTGCGGAACGGGCGCGGCGCCAACCACGGCTGAAGTTGCCGCCACGGGGTTACCGTAGAAATAGAGCGGAATCGCGACGACATCCCGGCTGAAAAGGGCGGTCAACTGCGCGATGATCTGGACACGCTGATCGGGTTCGATGGTCTTGCCGAGCGTCTCTGAGAGGCGGTCGAACTCGGGATTTGACCAACCGCCGCGATTGCTGCCAGCGAATCGATTCTCCGGGCGCGGGATATTCGGCGTATTCATGCCTGAGAGCATCCTCTCACCGACGGTCGTGCCCATGGTGTAGAACGTCGGGAAGGTCGATCGGGCCTGCCCGTCCTGGGCCAGTGCGGCCGGCAACGTCGATTGCTGAAAATCGAAGCCCGCCTGTCTCCAGACGCTGGCCAGAATGGAGATTTCCCGTTCGTTGTCCACCGAGCCGCTGGTCTTTATGTCCCACTTCAGATGGCCTTCGGCCGCGCTCTGATAGAAGCCATCACCCCCTCTCGTCAACCCGGCGTCACTCAGTAATTGCGCAGCTCGCTGAGGGTCGTACGGATACTTGGTGATTGCGCGATCGACCTGGGCGTAATACGGGCTGTCCGGCGGGATGTATGGGCCGTCGGCAAGCACATACCCTTGCTGGAACAAGTCGTCGAGGCCATCGCGCAAGGCTTGCTTGTCGAGGCTATTCGCGAGCGCCTGGCGAACCCGCACATCCATAATGGCCGCCGGTATAGCCTGCTCAGCTCGCAGCTGGGCGACGGCACTGCGGAAATAGTCCAGCTTGACGAGAATCGAGCCTCCGTTGGGGCCCCACGATTGCTTCAAGGTGATCGCCTGCTGACCGCCAATAGCGGCGTCGGATGCATAGTCGACTTCCCCGGCGAGCATGCGCGCGAGACTCGCGTTTTGATCGGTGCTGAATCCAACTTTGACGCGGTCGATCTTGGGGCGCCCCCGCACGTGGGCATCAAAAGCAAGACCATCAAGCTCGATACCTGGATCCCAGCGCGCCAGCTTGTAGGGCCCGGCCCCGACGAACTCTGTGGTCCAATAGGGCTGGCCAGCGAGCGCGTCGGGGGCAATGGCGCCCGATTTGAGCTGCTCGAAGACTGCGCCCAGGATGTGCTGCGGGATCGGCGGGAAATCACTACCCGCCCCGCTCCCCAGGGTTCCAGCCAGCGGAAACGGGAGCTTCCACCGAATGAGGATCGTTTGAGGGTCGGTTGCGGTCACCTCTTCGATGCTGTTGATTGGCGTGCTCGATGTTTGGCCGAAGTCTGGCACCGAATACAGGCGCCACGAGAACACGAAATCATCCGGGGTAAGCGGTGATCCATCGTGCCAGGTCAGATTTGGGCGCAATCGGTAAGTCGTTTCCATGTGCCCGTCGGGGTTGACTCGCCAGGTGGCTGAATTGAGCTGGGGCACCGACTCAGCCAGGTACGGCTGCGAGACTCCCTGGGCGTCGCTGAGAGTCAGTCCTGCATTGAAGAGGCGTCGAGACGTGGCCGCCGTGGTTTGGGCTTGTCCGAGCGGTTTCTGCGACAAGGTATCAGGCTCGCGTCCCACCAGAATCGAGAGGGGGCGAGTCGGCGCGGACGGCTGGCCGGGCTGGCCAGAGGAAGCGCCGGGGGCCGAGCTGGGCGCGCACGCGCTTAGCACGATGACCAGGATCAGGAGCGAGAACCCCGCGGTCATTTCGCTTTTCCAGTCATTTTCGCCAGCATGAGCCTTCAATCTCCTTGCCCATGGCGGAGTCTCAGCCATGGGGCCGTCGTCTATGACCGCCGCAGAGTAGCCCTGTAATTCGGAAACGAGTTTGGTTACTGTACTTCCGTTCAGTCGCTGCAGGCGAGAAAACAATCAGGTGAGATAATCGGTTCGCCGCGCGGGGGAGCGGTTGCTCTTACAGCACCTGGGAGCTGACCGACTAGAGCACGGCGAGGGAGCGTCATGGAAGAGGACCTGTCTGAACGACTCAAACGCGCGCAGTGGACGCCCGCGCAGGTGAATCCCTGGACGCTGCC
>DASXTD010000696.1:0-3147 GCA_036505655.1 Chloroflexota bacterium | reverse complement strand
TTGAGCCCAATGGCAATGTACGAAGAGCCCTCCAAGCTGGATGGCAGCGACGCTGCTCTCTGGGAGCGGCACTCGGTCGAGGTTTAGCTCGCTGCGCTGGTTGGCCGCTAATGGATGCTCACCCTCACCCGCCCTTATCCGCGTGCCGCGGAACGGCCGGCCTCTCCCAGAGGGAGAGGCGAACGCGTCCTGCCCCCTCTCCCTCTGGGAGAGGGTTGGGGTGAGGGTGAAGCAAGAGATGCAGCATGCGTGACTCTGACGTCAATCTTTACCGCCGGTCGCGGCTCGAGGCCGAGTTCGGCCCATTCGGCGACAGGCCTGGGCCCGATGGGCTGTTCCCATGTGCCAATGATCTCGTCGGTGAGACTTACCGAAGGGTACTGGCGGAGACCACCGCCATCATCGGCCACCAATGGCGCCGGGAGATCACGCATAGCGCGCTGAAGGGCTTCTTGTTCCATGGCGGTGTGGGCATCGGCAAGACCACCATGGCCCGCCGCCTGTCCTATGAGCTGATGCGCGATTTCGGTGAAAGCGACGAGCACGACGACGTCGTCATGGTCATCATCGACGGCGCTGACATCGCCCGGGGCCGCTACGGTGATAGCGAGGAGCAGCTACGCAAGCTGTTTCAGTTCGCTCGCGAGGGCGAGTTCCACGGGCACAAGCACGAAGATGACGCCACTCGGCGCACCGTACTCCTGTTCGACGACGTCGAGAGTCTATTCCTAGCCCGCGGCTCAGGCGGTGCCCGCGAGTGGCATTTCAGCCAGAATAGCGTCTTCTTTCATGCGATCGATGAGCTGGACACCAGCCGCACGGCCGTCGTTCTCACCACGAACCGCATCGATCTCGTTGATGAAGCGATCATCGATCGCTTTCTGCCCTACGAGTTCTCAGTGCCGCCCAAGCCGGTTCTGCTCGAAATAGCCCGCCATCGCGCCGCTCTTCAGAAGCTGGAGGATGGGCGCCTCGATGCTGTCCTCAAACAGATCACGGACGAGCCGGTGGCCAGCCTCCGCGAAGTCGAGCGCATAGTCACCCGCACCTACGTCGAGAGCATCCTCGGCCACGCGCACTAGTTCGCAGACTCGCCGCCGTTGTGACCCTGCCAGTTAGGTTGCCTTGAAGGCTGTCGCGTGCTTGGGCTGATAGACACCCAGCTCTGAACCATCCGGTAGACGGATTGCTGTCACCAGGCCCCAGCGCTGGTCGGTCACCGGCTGGGCGAGCTCCACGCCCTTAGCCTTCAGCCGTTGGACCGTCGTCTCGATGTCCTCGCACATCAAATACAGCTCATGTCGGGTAGCGCCCTCGTCCGGGTGGACCGCTAGCTCAGCAGGCGGCAGGGCAAAGATCAACCAGCCGCCCCCAATGTCAATCGAGTCCAACTCCAGAACGTCCCGTAGAAATGCCCGCACCTCTTCCGCCTGCTTGGAGTAGATGATCGTATGCGCTGCCATAAACATTCTTAAGCTCCTTCTGCCTGGCTACCTAATTGTCCGGGCGTGGGGGATGCCGAAGTAAACCGCGAGCGCTCCCAGGGCGCAGGTAGCCCCCATGGTAGCAACCGCCCACGGCGCGCCCCACACCGTGGCCAGGATGCCGATCAGCATCGCCCCGGCGGTCGAAAGCAAATCCCGGAGTTGGAACACGCCCATGACTCGGCCGCGAATCGCCGGCGGTGAGTGTGTTTGCACGACCGTCTGGATCAGCGCGTTGCAAAAGACGTTGGCCATGCCGATGACGACCATAAGTAGGATGGACACCAGGTACCAGGCGGAAAAGGCAAAGCCCACCAGCAGCAGGCCATAAAAGAACGCCCCGCCCAGCATCAAATAGCCCTTGGGCAAGCGGTCCCCCAGCGACGCGATCGAAACGGCACTGAGCAGAGCCCCCACGCCCATGCCGGTGAGCAGGAAGCCCTGGCCGGTTGAGCCCGCCCCCAGGATCTCCTTCGCGAAGATCGGCAGCAGAGTCCCAAACGGCTGGGCCAGAAACGCGGCCATGGCCAGTACGATCATGCCAGTGCGCACGGTCTGGTCGTGCTGCACGAAGCGCCACCCCTCGAGGGTACTGGCGAGGAACGAGCCGCGTTGACGTCCGCCCGCCGACTCCTTATCCCAGGACGGGTCGAGCTGAATGGTCCAGATCGTGGAAAGCAAGTAGAGAATCGCCTGGGCCAGGTAAGAGGCTCCGGTGCCGGCTACGGCAATGAGGACTCCAGATACGGCGGGGCCGATCGTGCGACTGCCGTTGAACGCAATGGAGCTCACGCCGATTGCATTGGTGATGTCACGGGGCTCTACCGACTCGCTCGTCATCGCCTGTCGGGCTGGCCCCTGGAACACCTGCACGACCCCGCTGAGTACGGCGATCACATACACGTGCCAGGGTTGCACGATTCGTGTGTAAATCAGTACAGCCATCGCGGCGTAGAGGACGAAGTTCAAGCTCTGCGATATCACCAGCTGGCGACGGCGGCCGTAGCGGTCGGCCATGGTGCCCGCCACTGGAGAAAGCAGCAGCATCGGCA
Source organism: Chloroflexota bacterium (assembly GCA_036505655.1). GTDB lineage: Bacteria > Chloroflexota > UBA6077 > UBA6077 > SHYK01 > DASXTD01. The sequence continues at coordinate 611 of DASXTD010000696.1, read as the reverse complement.
CCACCCGAATCGCCGTGACCCCACCCAGTTGCACTGCCGAGCCGGTCAGCTCCCACATTAGCCAGCCGCGCGCAACTTGATCCATCCAAAGCGATAGGCCATTGCCGACCTGCCCGTACCAGAGCAGCCGGAACTGCGGATAGTGAAACGCGCGGAAGGTTGGGAGGTTGGCGACTGAGCGAAAAAAGCTGGGCCGATTGGGAGCGGCTGAGGAGTCCTCCGCTGGCGCCGTCGAAGCCGGCTCGATGCTCTGCATGCAAACCTACGCTGATGGCTGACTCACGAAAAGGGGGGCGCCCAAGAGCGATCAGCGGACGGTATTGGGGCGCCATCCTTGCGGAAGGGGCGTTGTGCTGGCCGTCCCCGACAGTGTAACTCGCTATCCTAAGCGCATGAGGGATGCTTCTGATCCTGACCCACCTCGGGAGCGCCTGCCTATGGCGGGGGAGTCCGGCGCCGGCGCACCTCGCGGCTCTCCCGATACGGTTTATGCAGCGCTCGGCGAGGCTACGTTTCGAGCGCTGGCCGAAGCCTTTTATCGGCGGGTCGAGTCGGACCCCGTCCTGCGGGCCGTCTTTCCGCCTGACCTAAGTCAAGCAGCGGAGAAGCAG
>DASXTD010000695.1:0-3566 GCA_036505655.1 Chloroflexota bacterium | reverse complement strand
AACCGCCGCCGATGGTCGACGATCATGGGTGGCGGTTCAGGGCTCCCGCTCCGGATCACCGACTCCGTCAGACTCTGACAAAGTCAAACATCCGAGCGAGCAAGGTACGGCAAATTCCAGCATGAAAGCCATCAAACTCCAGCATCGGGTGACACGAACTCGCGTAAAGGGTTGCAAGTTGCTGGAATTCGGCTGGTTGTAGTGGCCCCTCTGGATCAGGAGAGTCCTGGTTGGGCCCAAAAGCCCGCCTTCGGCTGACCCCAGAAGGTCGCCTGCGGCTCACCTTCGGTGGCCTCCGGCTGGACCCCAACAGGTCGCCTTCGGCTGCGAGCCCAGGAGGGGCAACTCGAAGGCTCCATGCTGGGGTGGAGGCTTTCCTACTCTACTCCAAGACACGACGCGTCCCGAGCCGCCTCTTGAAATTCTGATAAGGCCGGTCATCGTGAAAGGGGCAAAGCGCATCTTGACAAGCCCGGTGCGACATCCTAGAGTGCAGCCGCACTAAGCCGTCGTCCCACCGACAAAGGCATACCCGGCAAAAGCCGGGGACGCAAAGCCACGGATCCTCGCCTTCTCCGCGACGCCGGACTCTAAGACGCCACGAAGGACCCTCAAGATCGCCGAGCTGCCGAAAGGGCAGCTCGGCGCGGTGTTTTTGGGGAGGCGATACTGCCAAGCATTTCCACGTGAGGTGTGCCCGGAGGCCTGTGCCCGGCGGCTCTAGGCCGCGAGTGAGAGGCGCAGAAGTAGTCGTGTCTCGAGTCAAGGAGGTCACCATGAGAGCCGTAGATCATTACCCGCGCGTACAGGTCCCGCCGTCGCGGCGCAGCGAAGATCCAGGGGGACTGGATTTCTCCCACCAGCGGTACTTCCAGGCGGGAAGAACCGCAGTCCTCGAGCCGATCGGGCCCGAGCCGACCGCGGAGTTCGTTGAAACGCTGAGGAGCCAGCGGGGGATGCCATCGGCGGTGCCCATCCCGATCCCACGCCCCCTTCCGCTCCCGACGGGCTCCAGGTTCTTCATCTGGAAGCAAGACCCATCCGTCGGGGAGCTCGGGCGACGGCTGATTTTCGTTCCCTCGTTGGTCGTCAACGGGCCGAGGGACGCCCGGATCGACACGAGCCTTGCCGGCACGACTCCGGTGAGCCGCAACGTGGATGGCGATTTCCTGTTCCCGGCGGACACACCCGAAGGCGACTGCGCTCACACGTTCGCCATCGTCCGGCAAACGGTGACCATGTTCGAGCGGGCGCGGGGAGGAATCGCGGTCCCCTGGGCTTGGAACGTCGGCGGTAACACGGACGTGCTGACGGCCTATCCCCGTGCGGGGGTGACCCCGAACGCCTACTACAGCCGTGGCCAGAAGGCGTTGAAGTTCTTCCTCTTCACGCCAACCGGTGTTCCCCAGCCGCTGTTCACGTGCCGCTCCGTCGATATCGTGGCTCACCAAACCGGCCATGCGATTCTCGACGGCCTCAAGCCCGGCTGGCTGGGGATCAACAATCCGCCGCAGAGCGCAGGTCTCCACGAGTCGTTCGGTGACCTCACGGCGATCTTCCTGGCGCTCGCGCAACTGGACCAGGCTGAGGCCATGATCGCCATGACGAAGGCTGATCTCCACAAGAAGAACTTCCTGGCAGCCCTCGCGGAGCAGTTCGGCGCCGCCTTGGGGAGGCCAGAAGGCCTTCGCAACGCCGACAACGACCTGAAGCTGAGCCAGGTGAGCAACGAGGTGCACGAGATCTCGCAGGTCTTCACCGGCGCCATCTACGACATCCTGGCCGACATCTTCAGATTCGAGCGGATTCGTCAGAGCAAGACCAAGGATCCCGCGCTGGTTCTGGCCGAAGTCAGCCAGTACCTGTGTCGACTCCTTGTGAGTGCCCTGATCGGGGCGCCCGACACCGGCGCGATGTATGTTGACGTGGTGAACCAGATGCTGAAGGTGTCCAAGGAGCAGAACGACCTGCTGATCTATCGCACGTTCATCTACGAGCGGTTTGCGGTTCGCGAGGTGATCGCCACCGAGGCTCCGCTCGCGCTGGCTCGGGGTACCCTTGACTGGCGGGATCCCGGATTTGCCAGTCGGAAAGAGGACGAGGCCGACCTCGTCTCACCGGATCCCCAACACCCGTCGGTGGTGGGCTCCCAGGACCGCTCAGGCTGCTGCGGCACGATGCAGTTGCCGGAGTACGCTCGAGATCGGCAGACGCTCGACGCCGAGCTGCAGCGACTCTCCGAGGAAGGAATGACAATCCCGGAGACGGCCGTACTGGCCGAGGAGGTCGCCGGCTTGGAGCGCGCGTTCAAGTGAGCTCGAGGAGCCGCGCCGGCCAAGACTCTCGAGGGCTGTCGCCTCCGTACCCGGTGACCTCGGTCAGACTTGATCAGGGCCTTGCCGCGGCTCACCGGCCCGTTTTCCCAACAAGAGTAAGTTTACAGCCCTCCAGCTCCGGCGCATTGGAGCGCACGTGCTCGGTGAAACCTACCAGACCCAGTGGAGGGTCTGGGAATGTTGAGCGGCGCTGTTGATCGTCCACTAGCCGAAGGGAAGGCGGGACAAGGGGTGAGCACGCGGCTGCTCGCCCCGACAGTTCGAATCGGGTCACTTCGACAGACCTTCCTGCGGCAACTACTGGGGTTAGAGGTTCTTTGGGTGAACGCGGCGGTGTTGGTTGAGCACACGCCGGAGCCGAAGGGCAAGCCGGGGTAAGATGAGGAAACGTGAGCGGGAGATACTGGAGGCGATCGAGCGGGGGGAGACCTCCACCAACCACCCAAGCGATGCGTTCGTGAAGGAGCTGCGGACCATGGCTCGCTATGGCTGGATCACGTTGAAGATCCAGGAGAACCACATGACCCAGCACGGCAGGTGGTACATCGCATCCTACCAGCTAACCGAAGAAGGCAAAAGGGCACTGGCGGAAGCGTAACACTGCGGGGGCGTTTGTTGATAACTGTCGCCGGCGGGCGGTTCCACGACCCGACGTTTGCCCCGTTCCGGGGCAATCCGCGCTTCGAGCGGCTGGTGGCGGGGAAGTAGCCTACATACCCCGCTTCGTAGCGCCCTTGGTCGCGCGATGGTACATTAGGACTTACGGTGACCCATGCGCCACCTTCCATGCTCTCCCGCCGGGCGGTCGCTTTAGGTTATCCGCCCTCGGCCTGAACCCGCGCACCGCCGGTTAGTCGGCCCTCCCCACGGATTCTCGTCCCGTCAACAGTACGACTGCCCGGCTACGGCCGGCCATGGCCGCTGGCGCATGGAGACCGGGCATCATACTTCGCACGCGTTAGGCACCCGGCGGCTTAAGGAGATCGGGTGGAATGGCCGAAGGAAGCTTGGTTTGACTACCGGGGCGTGCGCCGCACGCTTGAGCTGGCCAGTGCCGTAGTTGGCTGGTCGCCCGGCTACTTTTTTGCCTGTCCCCATTGCGGCCTGGCGCAAGTCGTTCGCCACGACGCGACGCACCACACTCTGAGCATCGCCCCGAACGGGGCGCTGACCGCCAAAGAACCCTTGAGTTGCCCCAAACACGCCTCGCGCTTGGTCGACAGGCCCCCT
>DASXTD010000694.1:0-3354 GCA_036505655.1 Chloroflexota bacterium | reverse complement strand
CAGGTATTCGTGCGGCTCGGGGCTTACAACTTCCGGGAGATTCTTCGTCGCTTCGCTCCTCAGAATGACAGATTAGGTTTGGCGGGCAGCCGCGTCTTGCTCGGCCATTACAGTGCGCGCGATTTCCGCCGCCTTCTCTTTGTCGTCGGCCGCCAGGTCGCCGTCGAGCACCATGGACAGCAATCGATCCTTGATGGGCCTGATCCAGGGGCCGGGTGGACGATCGAACATCGCCATCAGCTCCAGCCCATCCAGCGGCGGACGGATCTGTGCCAGATCCTCCTCGGCCTGGAGCTCGGCGCAGCGCTCCCGGAGCTGGTCGACTCGTGCTTCTGCAGCGCGCACACGTTCCGGCCGGCGGCTTGTCACATCGGAGCGCGAGAGGAGGAAGAGCTCCTCCAGGGCATCGCCCGCCTCGCGTACGAAACGGCGAACTGCCCCGTCTGTCCAGTCACCCTCGTACGAGTTGACGCGTCCGCTCAGGCCAACCAGCGTAGTGACCCGATCGATCGTTGCTGTATCGAACTTCAGCTTGCGCAGGATGCGGCGCGCCATGTCGCTGCCCACCTGCTCGTGGCCGTAGAAATGGACTTCATCCTCGGCCACCGACATCACCCGTGGCTTGGCGATGTCGTGCAGCAGGGCGCCCCAGCGGACGGTCAGGATCGGAGGGGCGCGATCGAGCACGACGAGCGTGTGCTCGAAATTGTCTTTGTGGCGGGCACGCCCATTTTCTCGCCGCCGCAGATCCAGAAACTGCGGGACGATGTACGTCATCAAGCCGAGCTCACATAGCTCGTACACGAAGCGGCCCGGCTTGGCCGTCACCAGGATGCGATTGAATTCGTCGCGGATCCGCTCCATGCTGATGGTTTTGAGGGCATCGGCGTTGCGTGCCACCGCCGCCCGGGTGGTTTCCTCGATGGCGAAGTCGAACTGAGCGGAAAAACGGACCGCCCGGAGCAGGCGGAGTGGGTCCTCGCGAAAACGGTCGTCTGGCACCCCCACGGCGCGAACGATCCCCACCGCCAGATCGCGCTGGCCCCCGAACGGATCGACCAGGGGCCCGCCATCAGGCGCTCGGGCCATGGCATTGATGGTGAAATCGCGGCGTGAGAGGTCCAACTCGAGCGTTGTATCGAATGAGACGGCTGGCTTGCGACTGCCAGGCGTGTAGTTCTCCGTGCGATAGGTGGTGATCTCGACCCGGTGCTCTCCGAAGATGGCACCGATCGTGCCGAAGCGCTCGCCCACCGAATATACCGCGTCCGCCTGGGCAGCGTGGACGAGGCGCTTGATCTCATCGGGCTCGGCGTCCGTCGTGCAGTCGTAGTCGTGGACGGGCAGGCCCAGCAGCTCATCGCGCACACATCCACCAACCAGGAAAAGGGCCTTTCCCTGGTCAGCGAACGCCCTGGACAAACCGGCAAGAAATGCAATCATCGCCCGGGATTGTACGCCGCAGGCAGGGCCTGCAGCCGGAGGGGCATCGAGGCCTGAGGCGCCCTCCCGATTTCTCGCCCCGAGTGCCTAAATCCTCAGAGGATAGTGTGCGGGTAGGTTGTGCACATCAGCGAGCGGGAGGAGCTGGCGCCCGCGCCGGTGCAGGCGGTGGTGCGGGAGCAGGGACAGCCGCCTCTTCACCATCTTCCCGAGCAGCTTCCGCCGCGACCTTGCCCTTGCTGAGGATCATGGTCATGGCATTGCCTTCCAGCAACGGGGGCCGTTCGACTAGGACATTGGTAAGGCGCTTAGAGACTTCGTCGAGGACCTGGCGTCCGATGTTCGGGTGCACCATCTCACGCCCCCGGAATCGGACTGTGACCTTAACTTTCTCGCCCTCTTCGATGAAGCGTTGGATGGCCTTGCTCTTGAAGTCCAGGTCATGATCGTCGGTCTTGGGGCGGAAGCGGACTTCCTTGAGCAGGATGACTTTCTGGTTCTTACGAGCTTCGTGCTCTTTCTTTTCCTGCTCGTACTTGAACCTGCCATAGTCCAACAGCCGGCAGACAGGGGGGACCGCCGTGGGAGCGACCTCGACCAGATCGAGCCCTTGCTCGCGCGCCGCGTTGAGGGCTTGTTCCAGGGTGACGATGCCGAGCTGCTCACCCTTCTCGCCGATAAGTCGAATTTGCGGTGCGCGAATGCGCTCATTGATGCGCTGCTCTCTGCTGATCCTCTCGCCTCCTAGTACGTTGAGGGGATTATCGAAGGGGTTATGGGTACTGTCAAGGAGGGCAGGGCCCTCGGCCATTCCGGGCATGTGAGCTTGGGTCTACTCTCGCCGCAACCTGCCCTGTCGGTTCATGAGCGCCCAGGTTGCCCCGAGCTTCCATCTGGCTGGAAAATGGCGCTGCCCTCGGGGCACGAATGACCCAGTTGGGCTGACCTGTCGGGGGGAAAATGCTGCTCCGTTCAAATATCGTACTGATCCTGATTGTCTTGGCCGTAATCGCGGCCCCTTCCGCGGCGGCGGCCCCAAACGCCGATGTGCCTCAACCAGGCGATTACATCGTCGACGTTGAGAGTGCGAGCTGCCCGACCGGAGGGCCCATCCTGCGGGTCACCCCTGACGGGCAGGTCAGCACCATCGCCCAAGGCGGCATCTTGCGGAAGCCTCGGGGCAATCTGGTGCTGGACGACGCCACTCTGGTGGTGGCCGATGGGTGGGCCGGCCTGGTGCGAGTCGATCTCACCAACGGCAGTGCGGTGGGGATTGCGGAAGGGCCGCCCTGGTCGCCGAGGGATGTCGTTCAGGATTCAGACGGCAGTTTCATCGTGGTGGACTGGCCGGAAGTGTCCGCTACCCAATACCAGTTTCTGATGTCGCAACCCGCCGGTGGAACATCAAGCGTGGGATCCACAGGGGGCCAGCCGCAGGGAAGCCAAACTAGTCCTCGAACTGGAGCCGGTCCCGGCCCAACACCTCCCGGAACCCCTGGGGCAAGGCCGCAACCAGGCTCGGCACCCGGACCCTCTACGTCCGGACCGGCGGGGCCGCCCGCTGTCTATCGGGTTAGTGCGAGCGGACAGGTCACTGTGATTTCTCAAGGCGGGAAGCTGGTCAACCCCCATGGGGTGGCGCTGGACGCTGACGGCAACATCATCGTATCGGACGGAGCCACCGGAGTGATCCGAGTCAAGCCGGATGGCCAGCAGACTGTGGTCGCTAGCGCGGGCACGGGGGCACCGGTGGGTGCCGGCGTGGACGTTCGGGTGGATGCCGATGGAAGCTACGTGGTGGCCGACGGTGCGCGCGGTGCGCTGGTTCGAGTGAGCCCAGATGGTACGGCTCGGTTGATCTATCGGGGCGCGCCTTTTTCTCAACCTCACGGCCCAAGAGGGGTGGTCATC
>DASXTD010000693.1:0-4241 GCA_036505655.1 Chloroflexota bacterium | reverse complement strand
CGCGAAGAGCACATAGTCCAGATCCTCGACCTCGATCCGGGTCTCCGCAACGCGGTTGCGGGTCTCAAAAGCGCCTTCGTCGACTATCACGAGGGTCGGCTGGGTCTGCCCGAGGGCGACGAGCGCATCCGGGTGGTCTATCCGCCTGGCTATAAGCAGCGGCCGTATCCCAAGGACATGCGAATTCTCCCTGCCATGGTTCCAGCTGTGGGTGCGGCCGGGCTCCGGCTCGGCGCTGTTGCCACGGACGTCCACGGTGGCACCAGCATGACGATCCTGATGGACTTCGAGACGCTCCGCCTCCAGGCGCTGATTGAGGACCATCTCCTGCACGGAGTCCGCTCCGGCTCCCCGACCGGCATCGCAGTGAGTCAATTTGCTAGGCCCGGACCGTGTCGAGTCGGAATGATTGGCACCGGCCGCATCTCCGGGGTTCAGCTCACGGTGACCTGCGGCGCCCGGCCGGTTACCGAGGTAAAGGCCTTCAGCCGCCGCCCTGAGCCCCGCGAGGCATTCGCCCGCTGCTACTCGGAAAAACTCGGGATAGATGTCCGTCCGGTGAAGACGGCCGCGGACGCCGTGCGGGATGTTGACGTCCTGCTCGTGGCCACCGATTCCCATAATGCCCCGGTGCTGGACGGCAATCTCCTCGCCCCCGGCACGCTCGTCTGCTCGGTCACACCCGGCGAGCTGGATGAGGCCACCTGCCTGCGGGCTCGCGTCATCGTGACCTCCCGGGTGCGCATCACCCACGATTACACCCTCTGGGAGCCGATGGCCCGCATCGTGCTGCGCGGCGAGCGAAATCTCGACGAAGAAGTGAGCGAGCTCGGAGAGGTGCTCGTCGGTGAGCGTCCGGGGCGCACCAGCCCGGACGAGATCATCACGTTCCTCAGCCCTGGCATTGGCTTCTGCGACATCGTGGTCGCCAAATGGGCTTACGACACGGCTGTTCAGCACGGCCTCGGCGAGATCGCCTGGACGACGTAGCCACAGCCAACGCTGGCCCGTTCGTCCTGAGCTTGTCGAAGGATGAGCGGGCAACCGGCCAAACGTCTCTTACTCCCCCGCCAATAAGGATGGGTCCAGGCGGGTGCTCAGCCGCCCCGGAAGCGCCGCTGCCACCAGGAGTGCCAGTACGGCGGCGTAGAACGTGATTCGGTAGGCGTCGCCGAATGCCAGCACCGCTGCCTGCTGTCTGATCTGTCCGAGCATCATGGCCGTCGCCACCGACCGCGCCGCATCCCCCGCTAGCCCCAGCTGAGATTGAACCATCGCCACCAATTGGCTAAAGAACAGGCCGGGCGCCGTATCGGGGCGCACCCCCCAGCTCAATACCGCCGCATGGACAGACGACTGCGTCTGTACGACGGTCGACAGCATGGCCACTCCGAACGACTGCACGATGTTGCGCATCGCGTTGTTCAGCGAGCTGGCATTGGTCCGCAAGTGATCAGGGACCACACTGAGCGAAACCAGTTGAGTGGGCTGCAGTGCGCAGCCCAACGCCATCCCCCGCACCACGACTAGCCAGCGCAACGTGTCGAACGGGGTATCCATCGTGATCTGGGTCATCTGCCACGTATTGAAGCCGAGCAGGACGAACCCAAACATCACCACGAACCTGGCGCCAATCCGATCCACCAGCCGACCCGCGATCGGCCCTGCAAATGCGGTGGACAACCCCTGGGGCATCAGCAGCAGTCCCGTCTCCATCGCACTCAGTCCGCGCAGGTTCTGCAGGTAGAGCGGTAGCATGAACTCGGCGCCGAACAGTGCTACGGTGCTCACCCACCCCACCAGGTTCGCCACCAGGAACTGCGGGATCGCGAACAGTCGGATGTCGAGCAGCGGATCTTTGCGATTGAGCTCGTACACGAACAAAAGCACCAGGCAGACCAGCCCGAAAGCGATCATCCCCCGTACCAATAAGGAATCCCAGCCGTCCGTCCCGACCCGAGACAATCCGTAGAGCGCTGATCCGAATCCAAGCGACGATAGGATCGCTCCACCCCAATCGAGTCGCTTCGAGGGGTCAGCCTGGCTCGGATGCAGGAGGAAGATGGCGAGGAGCACTGACGCAATTCCGATGGGCAGGTTGATAAAGAACACCAGCCGCCAGTCCAAGTTAGTCACGATGTAGCCACCTACCACCGGACCGAAGGCGGGACCGGCCACCAGCGGGATGGCGAAAAACCCGAGCGCGGTGCCTCGCTGGTTAGCTGGCCAGGCCCGGAACAGCGCGCTCACGGCGACCGGCAGCATGAGGCCGCCCGCCAGGCCCTGGAGCAGCCGCCCGACGATGAGAACCCAGAAGGCAGGGGCCATCCCGCACAGTGCCGATGCCGCGGTGAAGGTAGCCAGAGCCAGGACCCAGACTCGTTTCATGGTGAGACGGGCTTCGACGAAAGAAGCCATCGGAGTCGCGACGCCGCTGGCCAGCGCATAGCCCGTAATCGCCCATTGGACGGTCGATACTTCGACGGCGAACACCGTCCCCAGTCGCGCCAGGGCCACGTTGACCACCGTGATGTCGATCAGGAAAACGGTGATGCCCGGCATCAGGCAGAGCAGGACCGCCCACTTGTACGCCATCAGCGGCTCCCTCCCTCCTTGCGGGGGAGGGTTGGGGTGGGGGGTAGTGTTGGGGTCATCAGGTCACATGGATCTTGACCGAGGCTGAGCTTCCCAGCAGGCCTGTCTGGGCGCCCAGGTTCACCGCGATGCGGACCGGGATCACCTGGGCGACCTTGGTGAAATTACCAGTCGTATTTGATTGCGGCAGCAGCGAAAACGTCGCCGCTGTGGCCGGCGTGATGGCGATAACGTAGCCCGTGACCGTGACGTCCGACGCATCGATGTGGACGTCTGCCTCCTGGCCGGCACGCACCCGCCCGACCTTGGTTTCATCCACGTTGGCGTTCACCCACAGCTGAGCAGGATCAACGAGTGTGACCAGAGACTGGCCCTGGGCAATGGTGGCTCCGACCGCGCCAGGCACCGCGATCACTACCCCATCGATCGGTGATCTCACCGATACCCGGCTGTCGGCGTCACCCAGAAAGTCCATCCTCGGCCCGCCGCTCTGCGTGAGCCCAACCTCTGAAGGGAGCGCAATCTCGGCGATGACCTGGTCCTTGCGCACCACCGCGCCGATGCCCACGCCGATCGCGGTCACCCGCCCGGCGTTGATCGAGCCGACCGATATCGTCTGGCCACTCACCTGGGCGTTGTCCGTGGAAACGAAATTCGCCCCTTCCCAGTAGACATTGAAGGCGACCAGGCCGACGACGAGCAACGCGATCAGGCCCACCACGGGCAGGATGCGCCGCAGGCGACTCCGTGCATTGGACCGCTGTGGGACTAGCCCGGCGGCGCCGTTCGCCAACTCGGGCGAGGTAGGAGTGGATGCCGCGCTGGGAGCGCCCGGCGGCTCTTCGACGCTCATTTGACGGTACCCACCCGACGTCGCTCTCGCCTGTTGGCCCCCGAAAACGCTCCGTTCATTTGAGTGCCGCCGCCCCGTGGTCCTCGGCATCGATGACCTCGGCGGCATCGGCCAGGAACCGGGAGACTTCTGCCGCCTTTTCCAATTGTTCTTCAGACAACCGCTCTAGCAATCGGGCCATGTGCTCGTGGCGAAGCTGGCGCAGGCGAGCAACGAAGTCGTGGCCAGCCAGGGTGGTCCGGACGCGCGTGGCGCGGCGGTCATCCGGATCCTCCCCCCGCGTGAGCACCCCACTCTCCGCGAGTCGATCGACGATCCGGGTCATCGTGGAGAGCCCGACGCCCAGGCCACGGGCCAGCTGCCCACTGGTGGCGCTGCCCATCGTGTCCAGCAGCACCAGCGCCTTTAGCTGCTGCATGGTGAACTCCACGCTCAGCCAATCGTCGGTTTGGCGCAAGAGCACGCAGCGGAACAGCCGATCGTGCTGTTCCAGGACTCGTTCAGTCAGTTGCTCGCGGTCGCTCATCTGAGATGTTCACCTGTTGAGAATTGTTGATTCTAGAGCAATCAACCGCGCACGGACAACAATTCCACCAAGACCTTTACATTGCCCAGGCAGTCCAGTATGGTTGCGAACAGGCAGCGTAGCGTTTAGCGGAGCTTCTCGGAACCCAGCAACCGAGGGGTTCAACGAGTAACGGCCGTTAAACAGCAGCGAAGCGTTTTTCCCCCGATTTGAGGAGCACATGCGAGCCTATCGTTACAGTCGTTGGGACGGAAGCCAGGATATCGA
>DASXTD010000692.1:0-5180 GCA_036505655.1 Chloroflexota bacterium | reverse complement strand
GACACGGCGAAAGGCTCGGCCAAGGTCCACGCCTGGTGCCTGGGGCACCGCCGCTCCGGCTTCCTCCACGCCAGCGTGGGCGCGGCCCAGGTAGGCGAGTTCCACAAGGTCATTCGGCACTTCGACATGATGTACACCAACTTGATGGCTGATGGCCGTCCAGTGATCCAGGACGGACACCTGGTGGCGCTGGATGATCCATACGTCCGCTCGGTCGCCGAGCGGTTCGGCAACCCTGACGAGCTCCTGAGCGAGGACTGGATCCCCGATCCCAAGACCGGCCTCTAGGGGGCAGGCAGCCTGAGCCTGCACGCATAGGGGCAACGAACTCACAGGCGCGGCTCTCTGATGGCGCGCCCTGATGGTTCGAGATTGAGGAGAGGAATATGGCAATAACGCCCCGCATGCCCAAGGTTATCGAGCCCACTTCAGCCGAAGACATTCTGCCCGCGCTGCGCACAGTCGTGACCCGTACGCCGGAGCGGTCCTTCCACGAGGGCCTGTCGCTCAAGCCGGGCGAGCGCGTCATGATCGTCACCGACAGCACGATCAATCCGATTCTGGGTGAGGCGTTCCAGGAAGCCATCCGCGACGCCGGCGGCCACGCCGACATGGTGACGCTGGAAGGCAACCCGGGCATGGACGACCCGCTGGAGCTGGTGGACGGTCCCAACACCACCAACTGGTATCCAAATTGGCTATGGCAAGGCGCGGCGCAGGCCGATGTGATCCTGTGCCTGGCCTTCTTCAAGTTCCCTCACACGCCCAATCTGCCCTGGAGCAGCCAGCGCGGACCGCAGACGAACCCGAACTTCAAGGCGCGGCCGGTGCAGTGGGAGCTTCCTCCCGACATGCTGCTCAGCTCCTCCCTCACTTATCCCCTGGAGCTGTGGGACGCGATCGATGACCGGACCCACGAGCTGATGAATGGGGCCCGCCGCCTGGAGATCACAGACGAGACCGGCGGCACTCACCTAACCTTCGACCTCACCGATGAGGACTGGTCCAAGAACCTCCGCGGGTTCGGCGCGGACGCCGAGGGCGCTCCCGGCTCGACCAAGCCCTACTTCCCCGGCCACCTGTTCATTCCGTTCCCCAAGAGCAGGCAGCTCGAGGGGGAGATCACCATCAAGAGCCTTACCTTTGGCGGACCGGTCGAGCCGGCCAAGCTGACAGTGGAAGGCCGGGCGGTGACCGAGGTCCACGGCAGCGGCGTGTTCCCGGATCGGCTGCGGCAGTCATTCGAGGAGTTCAAGGACCAGACCTACCCGCATCTGCCGGGGCCGGGGACGAACTGGATCAGCACATTTGCCCTGTGCACGAATCCCAAGTACCGCCGCTCGCCTTCTTACGACACCGCCACTGGGTCGGCAAAGGTCCACTCCTGGTGCCTCGGCCATCGCCGCTCGGGCTTCCTGCATGCCAGCATCGGCGCGGCCCAGGTGGGCGAGAACCACAAGGTGATTCGCCACTTCGACATGATGTTCACCACGGTGATGGCGGACGGTCGGCCAGTGATCCAGGACGGGCACCTGGTTGCCCTGGATGATCCCAAGGTGCGGGCGGTGGCCGAGCGCTTCGGCAATCCGGACGAGCTCCTGAGTGAGGACTGGATCCCCGATCCAGCGACTGGGATTTAATCGGCAGGCCAACAACGACAGAAACTGTCATTCGGAGCGAAGCGAGGAATCCGTAGCCTTAAACAGGTTGCTGATTCCTCGTCGCTTCGCTCCGCGGAATGACATGGCGATGCCCTGCTATCGTTGCGTGTGAGCAACGAAGCAATGTTCCCAGTCTCAGCGAACGAGCTGCCCGAAGCGATCGTCGGGGGAGTCGAGGCCCTCGTCGGAAGCCGGCCGATCGCAGGCCTCCGCGCGCTGGGGGGCTTCTCGATCGCCGAGCGCTGGAGCCTCGAATTGGAGGACGGCCGGCGCGTGTTCGCGAAGCTGGGCATCACCAAGGACCTCGGACATCGACTGCAGGCCGAGTATCGCAACATGCTGGTGGTCCCTCAGGAATTTCGCTGTCAGGTGGTGGGCTGGCGGGGAACGCACCCACGGCTGCTGGTGGTCGAAGACCTCAGCGACGCGCGCTGGCCCCCGCCCTGGCAGCCGGGTGACGTAGAAAAGGTGCTCGAAACTATGGAGCGCCTATGGGGCACCCCGCCGCCGACACATTTCCCGAGCGCGGAGCAGGACCGCAAGACCTTGAGTGGTTGGCAGAAGATCGCGGCCGATCCGAGCGGCTTCCTCAGCCTGAACGTCGGCTCGCCGGATTGGCTCAAGCATTCCTTGCCAACGCTGATCGAAGCCGAGCAAGCGGCGGTCCTGGACGGCGACGATCTGATTCATCTCGACCTGCGGAGCGACAACCTTTGCTTCACCGGCAATCGCGTGGTGCTGGTGGATTGGAACTTTGCCTGCCGTGGGAATCGTGCGCTCGACCTGGCACTGTGGGCCCCTTCATTGTGCCTCGAAGGAGGGCCTCTTCCAGATGAGCTGCTGCCCGGTCATGGAGAATACGCCGCGGCCTGGTCCGGCTGCCTCGCCCACGGTGCGCCCTTGCCGGCACCCACGGGCGCGCCTACCGTGCGAATGTTTCAGCTACGCCAGCTCCACGTCGCCCTCCCATGGGCCTGCCGGGTGCTCGGCCTCCCTGGGGCGGATCTCCTGCTCAGCTAACATCTACCTCTGACAAATCCCTGGGGAGCACGATTTGCCTGAACTGCCGGAAGTAGAAACGCTGCGACAGGACCTGGCGGGGGTGGTGCTGGGGGCGCGGCTGGAGCGCGTTGAGCTCTTCCAGACGCGTATGTTGCGCGGGCAGGATCCCACCGCGATCCCAGAACGACTGAGCGGCGGCCTGATCCACTCCATCGGCCGGCGGGGCAAATATTTGCTGATGCACACCGACCGCGGGACGACGCTGCTCATCCACCGGGGAATGTCGGGCAACGTGCTGCTGCGGGACCAGGGCGATCCAATCGAGCGCCATCTGCATTTGCTCCTGGAGCTGGACGACGGCCGCCAGCTGCGCGTAGTCGATCCGCGCGGCTTCGGCGAGATCAAGGCGCTGACCGATCAGGAGCTCACCATCAAGTTCGCGACCCTGGGAGTAGAGCCATTCGGACCGGAGTTCTGCCCGGGGCACCTGCGCGAACGGCTGGCCGGCAGACGAGCGCCCGTCAAGATGCTGCTCATGGGTCAGCAGATCGTGGCCGGTCTGGGGAATATCTACTCGGACGAGTCGCTCTGGATGGCAGGCATCCACCCGAAACGGGAGGGGGGCTCGCTCGGCCCGCACGAGCTGTCGCGGCTTCACGAGGGAGTGGTGAGCAGTCTGCAAGATGCAATCATTCATCGTGGGACCACCTTCGATGGAGCCGTGCTCGACCTATATGGCCAGCCTGGTGGCCACCATCCCCAGGTGTTCCAGCCACGCCACGATCCCAAGCAAACCTACCCGTGTGCTCGCTGCGGATCGGCTCTCCAACGGCTGCGCTTGTCCAACCGCGGCAGCACCTTCTGCTCCAAATGTCAGCCAATGAAGAAAACAGACTCACGACGGGTAGCGCGGCCACTTGGGGGCCGCGCCGATAGGCGGGCGGCAGGCCCCCGCGCTACCAGCCAGACCGTCGCTCTTTAATGCGGGTCGTTGTTAATGCGCGGGCACTCAAGCGCGGCGAGCGCATCGGGCTGGTGTATTTGGTGGGGGCCACTACCTGTCTGGTAGGCGGATTCTTCGTTTCCTACAGCCTGACGGATCTGGGGACTCAGTACCTCGCGTCGATCGGCAGCCTCATCCTGGGGCTTTTTCTGTGGTCGCGAAACCAAGCCTATCTACTCCGGTGGGGACGGCAGTGGCGGCAGGATGGAAAACTGCGTGATGCGCTAAAGGCGCTCGACGACCGCTATCAGCTTCTGGTGGCACCAAGGCGGCGGCTCCCCGACTTCGTAGCCGTGGGGCCGATGGGCGTGATCGTGCTCATCGCCTGCCCGGTGAACGGGGCGGTTCAGTTTCACGACAATCACTGGTACCACGATGACACACGCTCCCGCCTCATGCGTTGGCTGCTCTGGTTCGCGCCCAGACCGTCGTTGGGCAACCCGAGCCAGGACGCGGAAACGGGGCTCGCCGCCACCCGCGAGCGTCTAGCCCAGCGCCTGCCTGAAATGGCCGAGCGCATCCCCACGCAGGCAGCCATCGTGTTCACCCAGCCCAAGGTCACTCTGCGGGTTGAGGGCTGCTCCGTCCCCACGCTGCTGCTGAAGTCCCTCCGCAATCACGTGAGCCATCTGCCCAAGGCCTTGAAGCAGGCTGAAATCAACGAGGTCGTAGGGAGCTTGATCGATGTTTAGTCTTAGTCCCTAGTCCTAGTCGGATGGCTTGGGTCACAAAGCTAGTTGTGAGCTGAAAACGACAACCGTATGGTTTCTCCAGTCAACTGGAGGATCTCGTCTCCCTATGAGCTATTTCTTGCAACAAATTCTCGATACCGAGCCGTTTGGGCTCGGCAAAGGCGGCGGAGTCGCCCAGGCGGAAGCCGAAGACGCCGAGCTGCTGGACTCGTACTCCCGCACCGTTACTCGGGTGGCTGAGGAGGCGAGCCGATCAGTGGTCAATGTCTCAGTCGTGCGCAAGCAGCAAGTGCGCCGCCGCTACGGCAGCGAATACGCCGATGTGCCCGCCTCTGGGTCCGGCCTCATCGTGGCGCCGGACGGGTACATCGTCACCAACAGTCACGTGGTGCACGGCACCACTACCGCCGACATCACACTGGCAGACGGGAGCACGGTGCCCGGGCAGGTTGTGGGCGAGGACCCCTCCACCGACCTGGCAGTGGTCCGAATCGATGCTCCATCGCTCAACGCGACGCCATTGGGCGACTCCGCCAAGCTGCGGGTGGGCCAGCTGGTGGTAGCGATTGGGAACCCGCTGGGATTCCAGACTACTGTCACCGCTGGCGTCGTTTCAGCCCTGGGGCGGTCGCTTCGCAGTCAGAGCGGGCGCATGATCGAGAATGTCATTCAGACCGACGCTGCCCTGAATCCCGGCAACTCGGGTGGGCCGCTGGTCGACTCGGCGGGCCGGGCGGTGGGCATCAATACGGCCATCATCTGGGGCGCGCAGGGTATCTGCTTCGCCATCCCGTCGAACACGGTCCGTTGGGTGACTGGCAT
>DASXTD010000691.1:0-4743 GCA_036505655.1 Chloroflexota bacterium | reverse complement strand
GGGTGCCGCAGCTGGGAACCGATTCATGGAAGGTATTCTCGGACGGCCACATGGATGTAACCTGGGCGTTCCAGCCCGGCATCGTGTGGCAGGACGGCACCCCGTTCTCGATGGACGACTTCCTATTCGCCCACCAGGTCTATTCCCGGCCGGAGCTAGGCGCGTCGAGCTCGCCCGCCTTGCGAGCCATCCAGGGGGTGATAGCGCTGACTGACCGAACGCTGGTTGTCTCTTACAAAGAGCCATTTCCGGATGCTTTAGTAGACACGTTGAAACCATTGCCTCGGCACTTGCTGGCGGATTCCTTCCAGCGAAATGATCCCAATGCGTTTGCAAACGACGCTTATTGGACCACGGCTTACGTCCAGCTAGGACCATGGAAGCTCACGCAGTGGCAGCCTGGAAGCTTCATTGAAGGGGTGGCATTTGACCAGCATGTCCTAGGACGCCCCAAGATCGATAAGGTCCGGGCCGAGTTCGTCGCTGACGTCAACACGGCAATGGCCAAAACGGTCGCGGGCGAAGTCCATATCGTGGCAAGCGGCACGTTTATCAGCATTAGCCAGGCTCAGGAGCTCAAGAAACAGTGGGATCAAAGCGGCGCCGGGACGATTGCAATGTACGGCGTTCTATGGCGGACGTCGGATGTCCAGAAACGGCCGGAGTATGCAAAACCGGCCGGGCTCCTGGACGCACGCGTTCGCAAAGCGCTTGCGAGTGCCATCAACAAGAAGGAAATTGGGGATGCTGCCTGGTCCGGACTGATGCAGGAAGCCGACTTTTTCGCCCCGCCCGATACGCTCCTGGGAGCGGCGGCTGACAAGGTCGTGGCCAAATACCCGTTCGATCTGCGCCGAGCCGAGCAGCTCATGACCGAGGCGGGGTTCGCCAAGGGCTCCGATGGCGTCTATGCCAATGCGAGCGGTCGATTCCAAATGCAGGTTGAAACGGCTGAGGCTCCCGAATGGCTAGCTGAGATGGGCATCATGGCAGACAACTGGCGCAAGGCGGGGTTCGATACTGAGGAGTACGTGATTCCGGCCGCGCTCGCCGGTGAGCCCCAAGCGCGAGTTCTGTATTCGGGAACCTCCAACTACACCACTGGACAGAAAATGGCGGTCGGTAATCTGACCGGTGCGCAGTGCCCGAAGTCCGAAACAAATTATCGGTTGGGCAGCAACCGGGGGTGCTGGATGGCTCCTGAATACGACCGACTCGCAGCCCTGTTTGCCACGACGCTGGACCCGAAAGAGCGCACGACGCAGGTGGCGCAGATGGCGAGGGTCTATGGAGAGGATCTGCCGACTATCCCGCTCTTCTATCTGACTCAGCCTTACTTCTGGGTAAGTGGATTGCAGGGGGTAACCGGGCAGACCAGCGACGGCGATATCAAATGGAACATGTACGAATGGGAGTGGATCAAGTAGGGACGCGCACCTCTAGGCGGTCCACTCCCACTCATGGACATTCCAGGTCAAGTTCGACTCGGGGACTGCGTTGGCGGGTCCTTTCAGACTATTGACGTACGCGAACGGCTGCGCGCTGAAAAAAAGTGAGACCGATTGCAGATCAGCCGCATGGACGCGCAGCATCTGGCGCACCAGCTGCAACCGGCCTTCGCGGTCCAGCGTCATGTTGAACGTGGCGAGGAGCCGGTCGAACTCGGGTGATACCCAGCCGCCCCGATTGCCGCCTACCCAGCGATTAGCCTGGCTCGGGATCTGCTTGATCGCCATGTAGTTAAGCGCTGACTCACCCAGGTTGGTATTGCTGGTGAACAGCGCCGGGAAGGACGCACGCAGCTGGCCATCTTGCGCCAAAGCGGAGGGAACGACCCGCTGTTGAATCTCGAACCCCGCGTTGCCGAAGCCATCGGCCATAACGAGAATTTCGCGGACGAAGTCCGGATTCTGGCTGGTCCCTAAATCCAGTGAAAGCCGCCCACCGGGCCCGCTATAGACGCCATCCCCGCCCTTCTTGTAGCCTGCCTCGGTCATCAGCGTTTCCGTGGCTCGCGGATCAAACGCGTAGGTGGCAATGGAGTCATCGAGGGCCGCCCCCCAGGCGGACCCCACCCATATCGGCGTGTCCGCGATGATTCCTTGTCCCGCGTAGACGGCTTCGCTGATCCCTTGCTTGTCGATCGAGTGAGCGATCGCCTTCCGAACCCGGAGGTCAAGGACCGCGCGCGGATTTGCTACCTCGGGCCGGAGCTGGAATGTGGTGGAGTGCCAGGCGTTGGGCCAGCGGAAGACGCTGCCGGCCTTGCTCTGCGCCCATTGCGCGCGGAGCTCCTCAGCGGCCTGCGCGATGGAGCTGTCGGTGGCGACGTGCGCGTCCCCGGACAAGAGGTTGGCCATGACCACGTTCTGGTCGTTGCCGAACCGCAAACGTACGCGCGAGATCTTGGGAGCACCGAGCGGATACTTGTCGAACCCGATCCCCTCCACAAACCCGCCGGTCTCCCACTGTTGCATGCGGTAGGGTCCTGCTCCTACGTACTGCGGTCCCCAGAAGCTATTGGTGGCGAAGACGTCTCCGCCCGATGTCGCGATCTGATCAAAGGCCGCGCCCATGAGGTGTTTGGGCAGCGCGGGAAGCTCAGAGTTGTACAGGGAGAGCGTCTCGGCGTCCGCGTAGGGCTGCTTCCAGTGGATCTGGAAATGTTCGCGGTCCACGGCTTGGAGATCTGACATCAACGACATGGGCGCTTGCCCGGCTATGCCCAAATCCGGGCTGGAATAGACGTGCCAGGAGAACACGAAGTCATCGGATGTGAGCTCAGCGCCATCGTGCCAGGTCAGGTTGGGCCGCAGCGTATACGTGGTCTGCATGGTGCCATCTGGGAACACCTGCCAGGTGTCTGTGTTCAGCGCAGGCAGACTGGCCAGCAGCTCTGGTCGCGGAATGCCCTTGTCGTCCACCAGCGCGGGCAGCGCGTTGAAGATGCGCAGCGCGGCGTGCAGCCCCGCCCCTTTTTGGACCAGCCCACGCGTCGCAACCGTGGACGGCTCGACCCCCACGAAGATCACCAGCGGCCGATCGATGGCCACTGTATTCGACGGTGCCGTAGCCGGACTCACGCTCCCAGCTGGCGCCGGAGCGCAGCCCATCAACAGGCAGGTGAGCAAGAGCACTCCGGTTCCAAAACGCCAACAACCACTAGTGGTACCCACGTTACTCGCTCACTCCAGTGCATGCCGGAGCAACACCTTTCATTCGACAAACGGCTCCATTGGCTGCTAGATCGGCCTCGAACATCTGGTGGATGGACGGATCCTCGTCTTCGTACTCGATCTGCCAACCGCCTTCTTCGAGGCTTCGCTCGGCGTCGGAATTGCTTCTTTCGCCGGGCGCCATAGTGCCGATCTCGGACGTGCCCCGAAAGGCCAGGTAGCGCGCGGGCCGATTACCGGTATTGAAATGCTGGTGGAAGCAGGCTTCGGTGGGAACGATGATCATTCCGCCGCGCTTCCAGTTGCATTTGCGCCGCTCCTCATCGCCCTCCTGCCACAAGAGCGAAAAGCCATCGCCATCCAGGATGAACAGGTTGGCGCCGGGCCCGTGGCGGTGCGCCTTCTTATAAGTGCCGATGGGGAACTCGGAGATGTGGACCTTCCGCACGTTGCCCGCCATCTCCAGCTGGGTGTTGGTGGAGCGAGTCCCCCGGCGGTCTACCCCGGCCAGGTTGGCGAAGCGGGCATCAGGCAGGAAGTTCGACTTCCATACGCGCTTCTGGTAGAGCTTGCCCGTGGAACTGAAAAAGGAATCCTCGGGCTGGAAGCGATCTTTGAAGACGAACGGGTTGTCCATGATGAAGCCGATATTGGCGAAGGTCCGCATCATGAAGGGGGCGTTGGTGACGGCGAGGTAGCGGGCGGGCTCCGTGCCGCTCAAGTTGTGATGCTGGTACCAGGCATTCAGCGGGAGCGCGAACACGCTGCCCTCTTGCCATTCAAAGGTGACTTTGTGGTCGTCCGTCCACACGGCGGTGGTGCCGCGGCCTTTCAGGATGTAGACAGCTTCCTCGTAGAGATGGCGCTCGGGCTCCGACGATTTCCCAGGATCGATCTCGATGAGATGGGAATCGCTCCAGAGCTTGGGATAGGGAATATTGATGATGGCTCCCGAGCCGCCCTTGCGCGGCCAGGGAGACAGCTCGACCTCGCACAGGTCCGGAAAGGCGTAGTCGGTGATGACTCGAACGCCTTCGGCCTTCTGCCAATCCCGGTAGGTATCCGGCTCGACATAGCGATCGAGCTGCTGGGACTCCGTCATAGCGCACCACCCTCTTTGTGCCATCGATTTTTGTTATTCGCCAGGCCGTGGATGATACCGGCTCAGGGCTGTCAGCGCTCGTCTTTTAGAATGAGGACGCGCTCGATGCGTCGATCAGGGTAAATCCAGATCGCGGCGACGCCGAAGTAAAGGGCACAGGCCAGCCACGCGGCGACAAACGATAGCGGGATCGCCAGTGCATAGATGAGGACCGAGACTTTGCCTTTCCAGTCGTGGCCGATGGCTCGAGCGATGGCCGATTCGGGGCCATGGGCTCGAACGAGCACGCGCACCAGGATGAAGAAAGCCACCGCGGCACACAGGAGGACGACCCCATAGGCGGCTACGGGCCAGGGTGCCAGGAAATTCTCGCCCAGCCATGCTGTCACCACCGGAATCAACGAGAGCCAGAAGAGCAGATGGAGATTTGCCCAGAGCGTGCCGCCGGTGACTCGATCCACCGCC
>DASXTD010000690.1:0-6070 GCA_036505655.1 Chloroflexota bacterium | reverse complement strand
CACCGCCGCCGGGCGCCCGTTTGCCACATTCAACGTGGCCTGCAACCGGACTTACTCGACCGCTGAGGGTGAACGCAAAGAAGAGACCGAGTGGTTCCGGGTTACGGCTTGGTCTAAGCTGGCTGAGCTCTGCACCCAGTTCCTGAGCAAGGGCCGACGCGTGTATATTGAAGGACGACTTTCTACTCGCTCCTGGGAAGGCCAGGATGGGCAAAAGCGCTTCAGCGTTGAGATCAACGCCAGCGAGATGGTATTGTTGGATTCTCGCCCTCGCGGCGATGGCTTCGAACCCGGAATGAGCGCCGCGGAAGAGAGTACGGATCTCGACGCCATTCCGTTCTAAAAAGGCCCCTTCCCCCAAGTGGGGACGACGGAGCCACTAGACTAGTCCCTGAGGAGAATGATCTTTGGCTGAAATCGCGCCCCCCGCAGGTCCACCCTCACCTTCGATGGGCGAGCGGCCACCAGGACCCCCCATGGGAGGACCTGGAGGCCCAGGAGGACCGGGCGGACCCGGTGGTCCTGGCCGGCCACCCCCGCGACGTGGCGGGCCCCGCCGATTTGGACCACGACGGCGTGTGTGCCATTTCTGCGCCGACCATGTGCAGTTCATTGACTACAAAGACATCCCGCGGCTCCGTCGCTATCTATCTGACCGAGCGAAGATCGATGCCCGCCGACGGTCCGGCAATTGCGCCCGCCATCAGCGGGCCCTGGCGCGGGCCATCAAGCGGGCCCGGTTCCTGGCACTGCTGCCCTACACCGCGGATCATATTCGGAAGAGCGGCTTCGTCCTCCGCTGATAACTCCGCCGGCGCGCGCCAATTTCGTTTTCAACGATTGTCTTTCTGAGCAGCGAAGCGAGGAGAAATCCGCGAGGCCTGGGGCCACGGATTCTTCCCTTCCCGCGCCGAATGACACTCTAGGGATGGTCTGAACAACTTGGCCTTCAATCCGCGTGGCCCGACCCGCCGTCAGCTCTCCCGAGCGCAGCGCGAACGCTATCAGCGGCGCCTCCTGTTCGGAATCAGCGGTGGCATTCTGCTGGCCGCCCTGTCCATCGTTGGAGTGGGTCTCTTCCACGAGCTGGTCCAGTTTCCAGGTGAACCGGTCGCCATCGTTTACGGCCAGCCAGTGACCCTACGCACCCTCCGCGACAGTCTGTCCGAGGAAATGCGGCGGCTCCAAACGCAGAGCGGGTCGAGTCTGAAGCAGGCCAATAGCCCGGACGCGGCGAGCGCAGGGGTGCAGCAGCTCCTCAACGCCCAGGAGACCCTCCCGGAAGACGTGCTGGAAAACGAGATTCAAAAGGCGCTCATCCGGTACGAGGCGGATCGACGAGGCATTACCGTCCCGCCCGATCAGATCGACACCAAGATCAACGAGACGCTCTCCAGGCAACGCGACATCCTGAATCAGCCCACCGCCACCCCCACGCCCACTCAAACCCCTCGTCCCACGCCGACCGAAACGCCCGAGGACTTCGTGGCTTCCCCCACACCAACGCGGACCGAGACCCCCACGCCGACCGAGGTCGGAGCTCCGACCGCCGAACCGACGTCGTCATCGACCCCCACCCTTACGCCCACCGTCGATCCGAATGCCAGCCCCACGCCAACCAATACGCCGCGGCCCACCCATACGCCCAACTTCACCGCCACGATTGCGCCGACGTTGCAGCCGACCGAGTTCGCCCAGGCTTATCGCGATCTGGTGGGGGCCATTCGAGATCAGGCCACCTATCGACACGGAATCGAAGATCAAATCCTCGCCGAGAAAGTCCGCGCCGCTATCGGGGCGAACGAGCCCACCCATGGGCCGCGCGCGCACGTGCTCCGACTCGCCGGGAGTACGGTCGACGAAGTCAAAGTCGCGCTCATCTCTATCAATGGCGGGTTTTCCACGTTCGAGGACCTGGTCGAGCAAGTCATGGACCGTCCGGCTGAAAACACGGAGAGCGGCGACCTCGGTTGGGTCGCGAAGGGCTCCCAGATGCACGAGTTCGATGACGTCGTGTTCTCGTCCGACACGCCAATGGATACCTGGGTCGAGCCCTTCGCGGTCGGGCACCACTTCGAGACGGTGAACATCTTGGAACAGCAGGATGACGGACCCTACGATCAGAAGAACCTCGACCAAATGAAAGATCGCCTGTACGCCGACTGGCTCACCTCTGCTAAGACCTCGCCCGAGGTCATCCGCCAGCTGGCCCCTCCCGAGCGTCAGTGGGCATTGGACCGCGCCTCCAAGGGCGTCTTCACGACCGAAGTCCCCCGCTAGCGCTCCCTAACCGGCCTTGCGCCGTTGCCGGCGGATTCGCATACTGCACCAGTCATTTCGACCGTGTGCCCGTAGCTGAGAAGGGAGCCCCCAAGCATGCCCGACCTGGAGCGCATCGACCCCTATTACGACTGGCAGGAACGAGAAGGAATTCGAGCCATCACCGGGCTCTTCATCGAAGACCTCAATACGGCTGAACTGGACCCGTGGGCTCGAACCGGCGGCAAAGGCGCCTTCGTGAACTTGGGACTCAAGATCGGGCACAGCAAGGCCGCCTACATCGTTGAGATTCCGGCCGGCGGCAGCCTCAACCCCATGCGGCACATGTTTGAAGAGGTCGTGTACGTGGTGAGCGGTCGCGGCGCCACCACGGTCTGGACCGAGGGCAAGGAAAAGCAGCTCATCGAGTGGCAGGAGGGCAGCCTGCTTGCCATTCCGCTCAACGCCCAGTTCCAGCACTTCAACGGGAGCAACGCGCCGGCCCGACTGCTGGCCTACAACAACATGCCCGAAGTCATGATGCTCTTCCACAACGAGGAGTTCATTTTTAACTGTCCCTTTGCGTTCACCGACCGCTACGCCGGGCAGGATGATTACTTCAGCGGCGACGGCAAGCTGTGGGACATCAAGGGGCGACCCGTCAAGGCCCTCGAGACTAGCTTCGTCGCTGATGCGCGTAACCTCGGCCTCTACCAGTGGAAAGAGCGCGGAGCCGGCGGCTTCAACGTCATGTTCGAGTTGGCTGACGGCGTAGTCCCTACCCACATCTCTCAGTTCCCGGTCGGCACCTACAAGAAAGCCCATCACCATGGTCACGGGGATGCCGGCGGCGGAGCGCTGCTCCTGATCCTGGGCGGCGTAGGGTTCAGCCTCGTCTGGCCTCCCGGTGTCAAAGACGCCGAGATTCAGCAACTCATTTGGAAGCAGAACAGCTTATTCGTGGCCCCCAGCTCCTGGTACCACCAGCACTTCAACACCGGTGCGACGCCGGCCCGCTACCTCGCCCTGCGCGGCGGGGGCGGCCTCCGCTACGGCGCGCGCGGCCAGCAGTGGGGCGGTGCCGATGTCAGCGAGGATGATGGCGGCTGGCAGATCGAATACGAGCGCGAAGACCCGCGCGTCCACCAGATCTTTGAAGCTGAGCTGGCGAAGCATGGTGCGGTCTGCCAGATGTCCGACTTTTCGCCCTTCTGCACTGCCGAGAAGGAAACCGCGGCCGCTCGATAGCATACGAGCCAGTACCATCTCGCACCGTCGGCCTTCGGGCCTCGTATCAGCTGCGATCTCGCTGCTTCTGCTCATCTCGGGGAGTGCCCTACCCTCCGTCGCCGCTGCCCAGGGCACTGCTCCCCGCCCGGCCACTGCCACTCCCAAGCCGGTCCTGGACGGCGACGACCGCTGGGGTTTCAACAATGTCTATGCGGACTCGCGATGGACTCAGCTCGCCCGAAACGCCGGAGCTCGGTGGAATCGGTGGGTGTTCTCATGGGATCAAATCGAGCCGAGTCGAGGACGCTACCAGTACGGGAGCCTCGACGACCTGGTCAACTCCAGCGGGAGCGCGGGGCTTTCGCTCGACGCGGTACTCATCGGGATGCCGCCGTGGGCCAAGGATCCCCGCACGCAGCTTCCGAGCGGACTCTCGCGCCCCTGGAACGACCCTCAAAATCTGTGGGCCCAATTCGTCAAACAAACGGTGACACGGTACCGCAGCCAGGTTCACTACTGGGAGATATGGAACGAGCCTGACGACCCGGACGTCTTCTGGGCGGGCACGGTCGCCGACTACTATCAGTTGTTGAAAGTTTCTTACCAAGCCGTGAAGTCGGTCGACCCGTCAGCACAAGTGATCTTGGCGGGGATGGCTTACTGGACGGGCCCCCAGTTTCTCCCTGACCTCTTGCAAGCCATGGCTGCCGATCCCAATGGACGAGCTAATCGCTACTACTTCGACATCCTTGCCTTGCATTCGTACGGCCGTACTACCGGCGTGCTGGATCGCACTGAATGGGCGAAGGCACAGCTCGCAAGCACCGTGGGAGATCGGCCGATCTGGATGAACGAGACCAACGTCGCCGCCTGGAACGTATCGGGATATAACCATTTCCTCCCCTATCAGTGGTCGTCGACCACTGCCGAGCAAGCGTCTTACATCATTCAGTCCTTCGCCTACGCCCTTGCCGCCGGTGTCGCAAAGGTCTTCGTTTATCGCTTTCACGACGTGGGTGAAACGCTCAATTACGCCGTGGTCGGGCGCGACGGTTCAACTTATCCGGCCTATACCGCCTACCAGATCGCGGCCCGTTACTTTTCCCGGGCGACGAATGCCACGCTGGCTCGGCAGGGCGAGGTGGAGCAAGTTGTGATGCGTCGGCCCGGAGAGCGGATCACAGTAGTTTGGAACCGCAGCGGTACTCGCATAGCCGCCCATATTGGCGCGCAGACGCTCACCGCTACCTCCATAGACCGGACCGGGGCCACCCGCTCACTCCAAGCTGGCGGCGGCCAGTATCAGGTGGATCTGCCGGCGGCCACTGCAAACAAGGGCCTCGATGGGTACGATTTCTTTATCGGCGGCGAACCCATGATTCTGGTCGAGACGCTGCCAACAAGCCAGCAGTCGGCTGGGATTCCCAGCGCATTGATTTCCTATGCGGGCGAATGGGCCTTCGTACCCTCGGGAGGCTCGAGCTCAGGCACTCTGCGCCGCACGGTGACCACGGGCGCCGGGGCAGCTATCGGATTTGAGGGACCGACGGTTACCTGGACCACAAGCAGGGGACCCGACCGAGGCGTCGTCCGTCTAGCGGTCGATGGGTCTCTCCAGGCGGAAATCGACCTCTACAACCCGACCGTCGTGCTGCAGGCTCCGTTCACCTTCGGGCCATTTAGTTCTGGCCGTCACCGCCTCACCATCACCGCAACCGGACGTAAAGCTAGCGCCGCGACCGATACTGCGGTAGACATCGACTCGGTCAGCGCCGCCGCCCTCTTCGCCACTCAACCACCGCCCCCGCCAGCGCCTCCGGCACCCTCGCCGACCGTGACTGTGGAGTCGCCGATTGCTGTACCGGTTGGAGTCAGCAGCACGTCCGACCCGACACAAGCCGATCCCCAAAGCGCGGACGCAGAGGGCGATCCTGCCCCGGACAGTGACATCCCGCTAGCCCTCCCGGACGGAAGCGACCAGACAGACATAGACTAGCGCCGACCATGAAGCTTCGAGGGTTTGCGGCCCGCCCTCACCCGCCGCTCGCATTACTCGCGCCGGCCTCTCCCAGAGGGAGAGGCGAAGACGAGCTGCCCCCTCTCCCTCTGGGAGAGGGCCGGGGTGAGGGCGTAGCCCGGGGCTCGGTCATCAATCCATCCCTGACGGAGCACTAGCGCCGACCAACCGGGTTTGTGCTAGGGCTAGTCCATTTCCCGCAGCACTCGCAGCAGCAACGCGAGAGATTCGACCGCGGAGCGCCGTCGCAGTTCGGGGATGCCTCGGTTCCAGCGCGTGATCTCAGACCGTTGAACATCCCGGACATCGATGGCGAAATCGACCGCCGGCCCGTCCAGCACCAGCGCCGTAGCGATGGCGACTTCCGCCCCGGTCTGCTTCCGAGCCGCCGCTGCCAGTTCTGCCGGCCGCATGTCCCCGGTCCCCAGCGGGCTGCCCGCATCGTCGACCATGAAGCCGCCCCGGAAACAGCCCGCCAGGACCGGGTCGGTACTGATCTCGGCAGCCAGGGCACCAGCCGTACCCCGCTCAGCCGATACCAGGCCCCAACCCCGACGCTCCAGC
>DASXTD010000689.1:0-3848 GCA_036505655.1 Chloroflexota bacterium | reverse complement strand
CACACGGCGCCAGCAACGTCAGGGACGGGCCTGTTTTAGCCCCCGGCCGAAGCGATGTGAACGGCTACTCTATGCGCCAAGGCCTTACCAGCGACACGCAGCTTAACTTATAAAGGACTTACGAAACGCTGTACTAGTGGGGCCAAGGACTGCGAGGGATTCGTGCAAGGTCTCCGCGAGCTTGGGTATGTCGAGGGTACGAACATCATCCTGGAGTACCGGTGGAGCGCGGGAAATGTCGATCGGCTGCGTGAGCATGCGGCCGAGTTGGTCCGGCTCGGGGTGTCCGTCATTGTCACCGGGGGTCCCTTAGCGACACAGGCCGCCAAAGACATGACACCCACGATCCCCATTGTCATGGCGCGAGACTTTGATCCCGTTGCTGATGGGTTCGTGGCCAGTCTGGGGCGGCCGGGCGGCAACATCATGGGCGTGAGTACCCTGACACGGGAACTCAGCGAGAAGCGGCTGGAGTTGCTCAAGGACATGGCTCCCGGGATGGCGAGAGTCGCTGTCGTCTGGAATCCCGTGGAAGTCAGCGCGGTACGTCAGATGCGGGACACGGAGGAAGCGGCCCGTGTGTTGGGTCTCCAGGTGCAAGCCCTGGAGGTGCGCGGGCGCGACGATTTCGAGGGCGCGTTCGCAGCGGCGCGCCAGGGGCGGGCTGAGGGCCTCACCGTCCTGGCAGACCCTGTCACCTCAGATTACCGAGCCCGGCTTGTCGACCTTGCGGCACAGAGTCGGCTGCCGACGATGTACTGGGAGCGAGCGTTTGCCGAAGCCGGCGGTCTCATGTCCTATGCGGCGAGTGATCACGACATATACCGGCGCGCGGCCACATACGTGGACAAGATCCTCAAAGGCACGAAGCCGGCGGACCTGCCGGTAGAGCAGCCCACGAAGTTCGAGTTGGTCATCAACCTCAAGACCGCCAAGGCGCTCGGTCTCACGATCCCCCCGACGCTCCTCTTCCAGGCGAATGAGGTGATCCAATAGGTGTGCGCAGGGGAACTGCGAGAGGTCATGGAACGGGCATCAGAGAGCACAATCACGGTGTCAGCATCGAGGTATGGGGGCACCCCAGCCTAACCACGGCCTGCAGGCGACCGCCAATAGCCTACGCTCCTACGTCGCTTCGGCCATTGGCGGCGCCTGAGGCCCAGCGTTCGGCGTCATATTACCATGTTCGGCTCGTGTCCTTCTCAAAGATGGAGGATATACCATGAGTGCAAGCGAGATCGAAGAACATGATGTGCGCATCGCGATCGCCATACGTTCCACCTCCGAGAGCCTAGGGTGGATTGGGACCGAAGCGGGCATCTTTCACCGGCTCGGGCTCACGGTCACCTTCCCAGCCATGGAGACCGCCGCGGTGGAGGCGGTCGTGGGCTTAGGCCGTGGGGACTGGGATTTTGTCGAAGTGGGTGGCGCCCCGATTGTCCGGGGGGTCCTGGAGGGCCAGGATACCGTCATGCTCCTGGCCGCGGAACGGGCACCCGTCGCGGGCATCTATCTCGTGGCACGTCGAGATCTCACCGAGCCGATGGACCTGCGTGGGGGGCGTATCGGCGTCCCGTCCGAGACCGGGCAAGGGGCGATCAGTGCGCGCGCCATGCTCCGCGAGTGGGGGATCACCGCCACGCTGGTGCCCCTGGGTACGCTCCCGAAGATTTATGCGGCCCTCAAGGCGCAGGACATTGATGCGGGCATGCTCACCGAGGAATATCGCCTCGCGGCTCAGCGGGCGCTCGGCCTCACGGCATTTCCCATCCCAGCGACCGCTTTGCCCCCAGCGCTGGCGTCGACGCGGCAGCTGATTCGCCATCGCCGCGGGTTGGTCGCCCGTGTGGTCCAGGGGTACGTGGAGACGATTCACCTGTTCAAGACCAACCGCGCCCTCGTGGTGCCCTTACTCCACCGGTTCCTGCAGGACTTCGATGAGGCGACGGTGGAGGACATGTATGAGTTTTACGCCCCACGCTTTCAACCGCTGCCGCTGCCGTCAGCGGTCGTGATTCAGCAGCTGCTCAATGAATTTGCGGCCACATACCCCGCGGCACATACCCTGCCACCGACAGCGGTGACCGATACCTCGATACTTGAGGAGCTGGAGCAGAGTGGATTGGGGGCGCGGCTGTATGGCGGGTGAGCGCCATGGCTGGGCACAACTGAGGCGTGTGGTGGGAGAGAGGGTTCGTCGGACGTGGCAAACGTAGTTGTCCAGCAGTGGAAGAAAATCGGGGACAAACGCCAATGTCCCAAGCTTCCGGGTTTTTCTGTCCAAGCCTAAGCCGAACAATCGCCTGCAGCCGACTGCCTACAGCGTCCGCTCGTTCCTCGCTTCCGCTTCCGGCAGCGGCTGAGGCGCAGCGTTCGGCGACAAAAAAGCGAGGTGGTTTCAACAATGGACAAATCGAGGTTGCATCCTTGGAGCCGGCAGTTGCTCGCGATCGCTCTTTTCTGCCATCTGTGCCTCGCTCCTGCCTCTGGGCAGACCCAATCCCGCTTCGAGGGCGAGGGCCGTGTGGTCGCGATGGACGAGACACAAGGTACAGTGACTCTGGATCATGGCCCGATCCCAGGTCTCATGCCAGCGATGCGCATGGCCTTTCCCGTCCAGCAGGTCGAGTGGCTTCAGGGGCTCCAGGTGGGTGCGGTGGTGCGGTTTTCTCTCCAGGCCCGCGGCCCGGAATGGGTGATTGCCACCCTTACGCCCGTTGGGGACTCCCCATCCCCTCGGCCGGCGAGCTTCCCGGCCCCCGATTTCACCCTGCCCACGCTGTCGGGCGCACCCATCCGCCTCGCGGAGCTGCGGGGCAAAGTGGTGCTCCTCAATTTCTGGGCCACGTGGTGCGTGCCCTGCCGGACGGAGATGCCCAGCCTCGACGCGCTGTATCAGCAGTATCAGGACCGCGGGCTGGCCGTGCTGGCCGTCAATGTCGATACGCTCTCCACCGCAGGCGTGGAGGCATTCATGCAGGAGGTCGCGGTGACCTTTCCAATTGTGCTGGACCCGGCGTGGTCCGTGGCGCGGGCCTACCGCGTCCTCGGCCTGCCCACGACGTATCTTATTGATCGGGGAGGGAATGTGGTGATCCGCGAGGTGGGAGAGCGGAACTGGATGGATCACGTCAGTCAGGTAGCGGTGGAAGGACTCTTGCAGTGAGCCGAAGACCACCGAACGGCGCCGCAAGACCACAGCGGTATAGCGGCGTCGTGAATCCACAACCACGGGAGGAGATGACAATGAAACGCTTCAGCGTGTGCCTGATCAGTCTGGTGGTCGTACTGGTCTTGTGGGCGGGGCCCAGCGGGGCCCAAGACAAGTTCACGATGGGCATGGCTCCAGCAACCTGAATGCTTGCCCTGCATGCGGCCCTCGTGAAGGGCTTCTTTGCGGAGGAAGGCCTGAGCGTGCAAGGGATGATGGTCGATGTGCGTTCGGCTGTCGAGCAGGGCAAATCCCACTTTTTGTGGGTGAAGACAGACCAGGGGCTCACCGAAGCCGACTTCGGGTTTCTGGTCCTAGACCAGCTCCACCACCTAGCGGCCGGCAAGATCGACTACTACATTGTGGACGGGATGAACTTCGGCTGCGAGGAAGTGCTGGTCCCACTAGACTCCCCCATCAAATCCGCGGCGGATCTCAAGGGCACAACCCTGGCGATCCCCCCGAACTGGGTCGCGCCCTTTTTGGCGACGCATGGCGCGTGGACGACCCATCAGGAACTGAAAGCCGCTGGACTGGATCCGGACAAGGATGTGACCATGGCGCCCATTCCGTGGGACGCCCTTCCCAAGGTCAATGACTATGTGGCGGACGGCTTCAAGACGGGCAAGTTTGCGGC
>DASXTD010000688.1:0-1977 GCA_036505655.1 Chloroflexota bacterium | reverse complement strand
CCGGCCTTGGCTGCCAAGGACCTGTGCCGGTATCTCAGGCGGCTGCGTGAAACCGGTCTGGCCAAAGCCCCGTTCGACGAGGTGGCTGCATCCACCATGCTTATGGGCGTGCTCTTCGCCGACGCGATGGGTCGCGACATTATGCCGGATATGTACCGGAATGAGCCGGACCAGGCCCTGGACGAATACGTGCGACTCTTTCTCCGCTCGATTGGCGTCGGGCGGCGTCGAAATCCGGGTACCTCATGAACAAGTACCTCGCCAGATGTGGTTCTTGGTAATGAATCACGAAAGCACGAAAGGACGAAAGCACGAACCTCCCTCTCTTGGTTTTCGTGTTTTCGTGTTTTCGTGTTTGCTTTTGTTTTTTACGATGAACGTGCGCCCGCGTCTGGCCGTTGCCCAGGCAGGTCAGGGGGAACGGGCGCTGACGCTCGCCGAGGCACTCGACGTTGCCGAGAAGGAGAGCGAGACCGTGGGCATCGCTCGGGCCGATCTGGCGCGCGCCGAAGGGGATCGGCGCCGGGCTCGAAGCGGGTACTTTCCTCAGCTCAGCGGGTCCGCTTCCTACCAGCGCACCCTGCAGAGCCAGTTCTCGGCGCTCGCGGGGAACGACACCATCACGG
Source organism: Chloroflexota bacterium (assembly GCA_036505655.1). Taxonomy (GTDB): domain Bacteria; phylum Chloroflexota; class UBA6077; order UBA6077; family SHYK01; genus DASXTD01. The sequence goes on along the minus strand of DASXTD010000688.1, from coordinate 1,351 downwards.
CTCCGGCCCCCACCTGCGACCGGTTTTTCGCCCAACCTGGTCTGCCGATCGATCAGCGCCTCGATTCGCTAGAGAAGGCGGTCGAATGCTCCAGCGCGGAAGATCCCTTTGCGAGCTTCCGGGACCTGCCGTTCGGACGGGAAAATACCTACCGCTTCGGTCTCTCGTTCTCCCAGACCCTCTTTAGTGGGGGACAGGTGGGTGGGCAAGCACAGGCGGCGGGCGCAGGGGTTCGGAACGCCGCGCTTGGCGTCACCTCGGCGCGGGCCCAGCTCCTCCTCGATGTCACCGGAGCGTATTACGACGCAGCTCTGGCCGACCGACTCCTTGTTATCGCTGAAGCCACCCTGGAGCAGGCGGACACCACGCTGATCCAGACCCGGCTGGCGCGACAGGTGGGGAACCAGTCGGAGTTCGATCTGCTGCGCGCCCGGGTAACCCGGGACAATCAACGTCCCGTCGTGATCCAGCGTCAGGCCGATCGCGATCTGGCGTACTATCGCCTCAAGCAGATGCTGAATTTTCCGCTCGACCAACCGCTCCGGCTCACCACTCCCTTAGGTGATACCGCTCTGGTCGACTCGCCCCGGCTCGCTGCGGTGGTCGAGAAGTTGGGCGACACCACGACGGCGGCACGAGTGCCGGTGAGACAAGCGTCCGAAGCGGTCGAAGCGCAACGTGGTCTCTTGCGGGTGGCCCGGGGACAACGCCTGCCCCAGGTGGCGGTCACGTCGCAGTACGCTCAGCTCGCCTATCCCAAACGGGTCGATCCCATCGGCTCCGACTTCGTGTCGGATTGGACCGTCTCCCTCGGGCTCCAGCTGCCGATTTTCACCGGTGGGCGGATCGGCGGCGAGGTGGCGGTGGCCAAGGCCAACCTGACCCAGGCGGAGCTTCGGCTGCAACAGTCTCGCGAGCTGGCGGAGGTCGATGCCCGGAATGCCGCCATCCAGCTCGAGGCGGCGCAAGCCGGTTGGCTGGCGAGCGCCGGAACCGTGGAGCAGGCTGCCAAGGCATATCAGATCGCAGAGTTGCGTTACCGTGAGGGCATCTCGACCCAGACCGAACTGCTCGATTCACGTATTCAGCTTCAGCAGGCCCAGGCGAGCCGGGCTCGAGCCGCCCGCGATCTCCAAGTGGCCAAGGTACGCATCGCACTGCTGCCTGCACTACCTATCCCAGTGGGTGGTGGCGCCTCGGCCCTTCCGCCCTCGACCACACCGGTCCGGCCCACTCCCGTCCCAGCTTATCAACCACCGCCGCCGCCCGTCACCGTGACCGACTTTACCGGAACGACCCTACCACAAGCAGGAGCCTCAGGTCAATGATGGAGGTGCAGCGGTACCGGTTC
>DASXTD010000687.1:0-9875 GCA_036505655.1 Chloroflexota bacterium | reverse complement strand
GGCAGCGCCGGCGGGATTGGCTGCCGATGCCCCCCTGGTGATCGCGCTCCATGGGCGGGGGGCGGACGCCCTCGACTTGAGTAGCCTGGCAAGCGAGGTGGGTCCGGGGCGGTATAGGTGGATCTTTCCCCAAGCTCCCCGCCCGGTTCCACTCGGACCCGGGGCGGTCGGGTGGGCCTGGTACGAAATCGGCGAAGATGCGACGGTCGTCGCGGCTCGGGAGCAGCTCGTGGACTTCTTGGGAGCGGTGCTTCAAGAGTTGAAAACCACGGCCAGTCGGGCCGCGCTGATAGGATTCTCGCAGGGCGGAGCCATGACCTTGCACGGCGGCCTGAGCTTTCCGGAGCCCTTCGGCGCCATGGGAGTGATGAGCGGGCATCTCCCGGCAGCTCACACGCTCCAGCCGCCACCCGACCGGGGCGCCCTGCAGCCGATCGTGCAGGTCCATGGGACGGAGGACCAGACGCTTCCGATCGAGAGGGGACGCGATGCCCGGGACTGGCTCCAGAAGGCGGGATTCGCGTCCGAGTACCACGAGTTCCGTATGGGACACCAGATCACCGGCGAATCCCTGGCGGTCGTGGCGGAGTTCTTGAGCCGAAAGCTGGTTTGAAGCAAGCACTCAAGCTAGATCTGGCCATGGAGGACCTGCCGGTCTTCTTCACGTTCTTCTTATGGAGCTTTGGTTCGGGCGGACAGCAGCTCGCCCGGCCCCTATTCGCTGCTTCGTTCGGCGTCCCCGTATTGCTGATCAGCCTTATCGCCACTTCGAACTCGAGCTCCCGCCTTCTGACCGCCCCCATCACGGGTTTCCTTACGGACCGCTGGGGCCGCAAACCCTTACTCCTGGCCGGCGTTCTCTTCCGTGGGATTACGACCGCTCTGGAATTCTTCGCTGATGGCTATCTTCAATTCTTGATCCTGGAGTTCATCGGGGGTATCGGCGTATCGACCTGGACCACTGGCTCTTCCATCTTGATGGCCGATCTCACCACCGTAGAGAACCGTGGACGCGTGCTGGCCGCCCGCAGCCTCTCCTCCCGCATCGGTGGCATCGCGGGGCCGTTCGTCGCCGCAGCGATCGGTGTCGCGTTCGGTCTCAGGGCCATCTTCCTGTTCAACACTGTTACCAAGCTGATCATGCTGGTCATCCTGCTCCGCCTGATCCGGGAGACTCGTCCGGAGAGTGCCCGAGTCATGAACCGAGAAGGCACGGGCGTGTCCTGGCGGACCCGGATGGCGATGTTCCTCACCCGACCGTTCATGCTGCTCATGCTCGTGACGCTGACCCAGAGCATGATGAGCCAGGGCATCTTCATGGCGATCTTCCCCGTCTACCTGCAGGACAACCTTGGCTTCAATACGCAGGCCATCGGCAACTTGCTCACTCTCGCGGGGGCGGCCACGCTGATCGTGACGTTCCCCAACGGGATCCTGGTCGACATATACGGCCGTAAGCGCACGCTTGTGCCCGGACTGCTCTTTTACGCGTTGTCGGCCGTACTGCTGACGTTGGTGGGTGATTTCTCGATGGCCGTCGCGATGGTGCTGGTATTCGGTCTCGCCGACGGCGTGGCGATGGGATCCTCCCAGGCCTACGTGATCGACATGGCACCGGAGGGCCAGAGGGGCGCGTTCATCGGGTCGTGGTCATTCTTCAGCGGCATGGGAGGTGTTATCGCGCCGCTGCTCGTGGGGCTGGTGGCAGGCGGGGCTGGATACGGTTGGGCATTCCTGATGGTGGCCGCGTCGCTGGTGGTCAGTGGGATCGTGATGGGCCTCTACGGTCCCGATTTTGGGGGACGGGCAAGGCGGGCAGGGCCCGCAGCCGAACTGGCATCGTTCTCCTGATTTCCCTCCGCGCAACCTGCCCTGAGGGAAAAACCTAGCGGACGGCGATGGCGTCGATTTCGATGCGTGCGCCGGCGGGCAGGGCGCTGACCTGAACCGTACTTCGGGCAGGATAAGGCTCCACGAAGGTCTCCAGATAAACCTGATTCACGACCGGGAAGTCGGCTAGATCCACGACATAGACGGTCGTCCGCACCACGCTGGCCAACGAGAGATTAGCCGCCTCGAGGACCGCGCGCAGGTTAGCCAGCACCCGCGCCGCCTGTGCTCGGACGTCGCCCTCCAGAACCTGCCCGGTAGCAGGATCGAGCGGAATCTGCCCGGATAGATAGAGCACTTCCCCGGCCAACACACCCTGCGAATAGGGACCTACGGGCTTGGGCGCCTGGTTCGAGCTAATGGCCTGGCGTCCCAAAGTCATTCGCTTAGGGCCCTTCGGGCCGAGCGGAGCGAGGTCGGTCGCCGCGAGGGTCCCGACGCCGATAGTCCGGCGCGGCGATTTCACACACCACGCTCAATGCCTTGTCGCGCAGGCGGGAGCTGAGGCGCGGCTCCAGTGACTCCAATGACAGGTTAGTCGTCACCACGGTGGCCAGGCGGGCATTGTATCGATAGTTGAGCAACTGGTAGAGCTTCTCCTGGGCCCAGGCGGTCGCGCTCTGGGTCCCCAGGTCGTCGAGTACGAGGAGCGGCGCTGTGCGGATGGTCTCGAAGAGCTCGTCGTACGTTACGGAGCTTTCGGGCGCGAACGTGGAGCGCAGGTGATCCAACAGATCAGGCACTCCGATAAATGTGGGCAGCTCGTTCGACGCGATCCGCTGATTGACGATGGCCGCTGCCAGGTGGCTCTTGCCGGTCCCAGGCGGGCCGCGGAACACCAACCAGCCGTTCGGCCGCGCTGCGAACTTCTGCGCCTGCTCGAAGGCTTTACGGAGACTGCGGCCCTGGCGCTCGTCGATGCCGCCGCCCTCTGGATCAAAAGTTTCGAAGCACATCTCCAGCAGCAGGGCGGGCATCGGGCCCAGCCGCTGGAACGCCGCCGATTGAGGAGGCTGCAACCAGCACAGGTGTACCAGGTCTGGGTCGGTAAGTCGCACCCGCAAGCGCTCTTCGAACTCTTCGAGCGGGCGGTTGGTGGTTACGACTGTCGGTAGGCGCTCGTTGTAGCGAGTGTTGAACAGCTGATAAAGCTTTTCCACTGCCCAGGGCGTCGCGCTCTGCGTGCCCAGATCATCGAGGATGAGCAGTGGATGGCCGCGTACCGTCTCGAACAGATCATCGTAGGAGACCTCGCTGCTCGGACCAAACGTCGCGCGCAGGTGATCGAGCAGATCGGGCACGACCTCGAAGAATACCGGTTCTTCCAGGGCCAGCCGAGCGTTGCCGATCGCCGCCGCCAGGTGAGTCTTGCCACACCCAGGTGGGCCAGCCAACACCAACCAACCCCGCGGGTCCTCGGCAAATGATCGAGCCGCCGTCACGGCTCGACGAAAGCGATCCCGGTGCTGGGGTGTCTCCGGGTTGCGGCCATCCGCGATCAAAGTGTCGAAGGTCAGCCGAGTCAGAGCGCCCAGATGGGAAAGGTTCTGGAGCCGGGCTCGTCGGCGCGCGGTAAGGTCATCTTTGCGGCACTGGCACGGAATGAGCCGACCGAACTCAGGATGGCCGACCGGCAGATCTCGACGCAACCAGCCCACGCCTTGACAGATCGGGCATGGTGGAGGTCTCTCCGGTTCGGGCGTTGGATCGGTGGCTACCCAGGCGGACGTGTTCAGACCGCGGAGAAGGTCGCCCAGGGGAGATAGATCGTCGGTCATGCCGGGGGCGCGTCCGCGAAGCGTGTGCTGCGCTCTTCGAACGCCAGCGAGATTTTTCCGGTCGGCCCGTTGCGGTGTTTAGCCACGTAGAGCTCCATCACGCCTCGCCGCTCGTCCTCCTTATCGTCTTCGCGGTAGATGAACAGCACCACATCGGCGTCCTGCTCGATAGCGCCGCTATCGCGCAAGTCCGAGAGCTGGGGCATATGGCCAGAACGGCCTTCGACGGCTCGGGATAGCTGAGAGACAGCCAGTACGGGAACGTCGAGCTCGCGTGCCAGGGCCTTGAGCGAACGCGATATCTCCGAGATCTCCTGCACTCGATTGTCGTTGGCCCCCCGTACCAATTGCAGGTAGTCGACGATGATCAGGCGCAACGGGTTCTGCAGGTGCAGGCGGCGGGCCTTACTGCGAAGTTCGGTAAGTCCGATAGACGCCGTATCGTCCACGTAGATGGGGGCGCCCGAGAGCACATTCAAGGACTCGCCTAAGGCCCGAGTCTCCCGCTCGTTGAGCCGCCCTTCGCGCACCCGCAGCGAATCCACTCCCGATTCCATGGACAGAAACCGCTGGGCGATCTGCTGGCGACTCATCTCGACGCTGAAAATGGCGCTGGGCAGGTTGAAGCGGAGGGCCGAATTACGCGCTATGTTGAGCGCTAGGGCTGTCTTTCCAACGGAAGGCCGGGCAGCCAGGATAATCAGGTCGGACCGCTGGAAGCCTCCGAGTATCTTGTCCAGGTCGATGAAGCCGGTGGCTACGCTGGGACGACCCTGTTCGATCCCAGCCGCGGGCTGGATCTGCTCCAGGTACTCTGCCAGGATGTCTCGGAGGAGCACGAAATCCCGTTCTACCCGGCGCTGAGTCACCCGGAACAGCTCTTGTTCGGCTCGGTCCAACGCCATGCGCACATCGGCGGGGTCTTCGTAGCCGATGGCCGCGATGCGCCCCGCCACGCCAATCAGCTGGCGCATCACGGCGGTGCGCTCCACGACTCGACCGTAGTACTCGACGTGAACGGGTGTGGGTACGACGGTGAGCAGCCGGGACAGGTAGACCACGCCGCCCACCGCATCCAGCTGCCCGGCCCGCTCCAGCTCGTCGCAAACCATCACGAAATCAGTGGGCTGACGGCGATCAAACAGGCGCACCATGGCAGCGAAGATGTCGCGATTCTGGGGATGGTAGAAGTCGCTCGCGGTCAGCAGCGGCGCAACGACCTCGATGGCCTCGGGATCGATCAGGAGGCTGGCCAGAACCGACTCTTCCGCCTCGGTGTTGTGAGGAGGAAGCGCATCGAATTCGCGGGATGGGGCCAGTCGCTCAACCGCCAAGTGCTAGGCCTCTTCTGCCTCGACAACTAGCTGGAGCTTGGCCGCGACCCTGGCGGCCAGACGCACGCCAGCACTGTGTGCGCCCAGGGTCTTGATGGGCTCAGCTAGCTCCACGTCATGCTTGTCGATCGTCTGGCCGAGCGATTTGGAAAGAGCATCGGCGACGTCGGCCGAGGTGATCGAACCATGGAGGCGCCCGCGCGCTCCGGCCCGAGCTTGCATCACCAGGGGCTCTGCCTCAATCTGCTTCGCCAGCGCCTGCCGCTCCTGGTCCAACCGCGCGCGATGTCGGTCGTCGGCCGCCTTGCGCGCCTCCACATTCGCGAGCTCGGTCTTGGTTGCGGCCACCGCATAGCCGCGCGGAATCAAGAAGTTCCTCGCGTAACCGTCCGCGACCTCTTTCACCTCGCCTGCCTTGCCCATGCTGGCAACGTCGCGCTTGAAGACCACCTTCATTGCTCACCCTCCGCAATTATAGAACTACCGTTCGGAAAAAGAACGGGTTGCGCGAGAACATCCCCAGCGCCCAATTCTAGGGGTCTCCTGAGGTGATCTCGTTCGCTAGCCGGGGTCCCGGAATCACAAGCGTGACTCTGTCCCGGTTTTCCGCAGCGTATCCACCAATTGTGCACTAGCAGTCGCCGGTTATCCCCCGGTCATTCGCAGGCCGAGCAACGGCTGGTCGTCCTGTCATCGAGGCACACTAGATACGACACGCCCGCGCTGCAGCGCGGCTCATGGAGAGCTTAGACTAGCCTGGTAGCAAGTGAGGGGAGAAACTGTGGCTGATGGTCGCTAATCTGTTTCGCTTTATCCCCCAAGAGGAGCGCTTCTTCGAGCTGTTCAACCGAGATGCCGATAATGTCCTCGAAGGAGCAAGAGCTCTCCTGGACCTGATGGAGAACTACACGGACGTCGAGCGGAAGGCTCGGCGGCTAAAGGACATCGAGCATTCCGGCGATGAGATTACCCACGAGATCTTTCGGGCCCTGAACCGCACCTTCGTCACGCCGCTCGACCGAGAGGATATCAGTGAGCTGGCTGGCGCGCTTGACGACGTTCTGGACGGGGCGGAAGAGGTTTCGCGCCGTATGTTCATCTACAAGATCGACGAGCCCACCGAGCTGGCGCGCCAGCTCGCCCGCGTCATCGTGGAGCAGGCCGAGATCATCGCGAAGATCGTCCCCCTCCTGTCTAATCCCAAAGACCGTGCCACTATTGAGAAAGCGTCCGTGGAGATCCATCGCCTTGAGAACGAGGCGGATGAGCTCCTGGTGCAGGCTTTGGGCGGACTCTATGACGAGGCTACGGACGTGCCATCGCTGGCCCGAGCGATCCGCTGGTCAGACCTTTACGAGATTCTGGAACGCGCGACCGACCGCGCCGAGTCGGTGGCCACCGTGATCCAGAACATCGTCGTCAAGCACGCTTAAGCAGCGACATGATGTCCTCGGCGACGCAGCCAGCCGTCCGTTGTCATCAAGGTGAGGATTATCTGCCGGCCCTGCCCGCTACTTCAGGCCGAAGACGGCGTGGAGGAGGGTCGAAAATACCCACCCCATAGCAATGCAGGCAGGGATCGTCAGGATCCACGCCATGAAGATGTTCCCGGCCACATTCCAGCGCACGGCGGAAAGACGCTGCGTTGACCCAACGCCCAGGATCGCGGCGCTGATGGTATGCGTAGTGGAGATGGGGATACCGAGGCGGCTGGCCACTTCGATGACGGTGGCGGCAGCGGTTTCCGCGGCAAAGCCGTGGATGGGCCGAATGTGTGCGATGCGCATCCCCATCGTGCGAATAATGCGCCAGCCCCCAATGGCGGTCCCTAGGGCCATGGCTATGGCACAGGCAACGATGATCCCCAGGGGCACTTCCCATTGCGCGCCTTCCCAGCCATAGAAAGCCGCGAGCGCCATAGTCAGGACCCCCATTGTCTTTTGAGCGTCATTTGAGCCATGAGAGTACGCCATGTATGCAGCCGACAGCAGCTGCGCTCGTGCAAAAATCGCGGTCACGCGGGTCGGCGCAAATCTTCCCATTACGGCAAACAGCCCTAGAAGGATAAATGAGGCGCCCAGGAAACCCAGTATTGGTGAGGAGACGAGGCCCTGTAGCGTTTTGGTCACACCGGTTGGATCGATGATGTTCCAACCCGCGATCCCAATACCGGCTCCGACGATGGAGAACACCAGCGCATGGCTGGAACTGGAGGGAAGACCGTAGTACCAGGTTATGAGGTCCCAGACGATGGCCGAGAGGAGTGCCGCCACTACTAGGGTCTGCGTGGCAGCTTCCGGCGGGACGATGCCCTTACCAACCGTGGTCGCTACGGCAGTCCCAGAGAGCGCACCCAGAAAGTTGAACACAGCGGCGGCGGCGACCGCACGACCCGGAGAGAGGACCCGAGTAGCAACCACCGTGGCGATGGCGTTGGCTGTATCGTGAAAACCGTTGATGAAATCGAAGCTCAGGCCGAGCACAAAAATGATAACCAGGCCAACGACAGCACCGTCAGGCACGAGTCTGCCTATCCGGGGACGGAACGGCGTAGGCCGCGCTGGAACGTCTGACGGCCATCACTTGTAGTCGTCTCCTGAGTTGTTGCCCGATACCGCTTCGCTTCATTTGACGGCCATCACTCGCAGTCGTCTCCTGGGTTGTTGCCCGGTAACGCTCCGCTGCATTCGCGGCGGGCAATCTTCACAGCGATTCGGCTCCTTTGAGCAGGGCAGATGGCGGCGCTCTTGCCTTCTAGGGGATCATACGCGGCAGGACACACAAGGGAGCCGGCGAGGGGATTCGAACCCTTGACCTGCTGTTTACGAAACAGCTGCTCTACCACTGAGCTACGCCGGCCTTGGTCGGAAACTATAACAGAGCGCACCCCCCAGCCCTGTGCGCGAAAAGGCAGACAGACAACCCATGCAGCCATCGAACCGTCGGGCGCGAAACCTGGTAACTCGTGCCGATGGCAAGCTAGTCAACGTAGCACGCAAGACCGGCCACATCTTTGTCTGCGCCGATGGCTGCTGCTGCGGCGATACGAGATTCGGCGCTTTCGCGGTGCCCAGGGAGCTCTTTCACTCAGAGTGGGAGCGGCGTAAGCTCCGCAACAAAGTGCACCTGACGGTCGGCGGCTGCCTCGGCCCTTGCGTCCTTGCCAACGTGGTCATGCTGCTCTTCGATAGCCGCTCTCTGTGGTTCCATTCCTTCCACACCGAGGACCAGGTCCGCGCGCTCTATGACTACATCGAAGCGATGCTGGCCGCGCAGGCTTATCTACCTCCGCCTCCAGCCCTGGCGGATTCGTACTTCAGCGCGTTCGACTGGGAGACCCGGTCCAGTGAACAACACCTCTCCGATCAGGCAGGACGGCTCACACCCGAGCAAGCCGGCTTCCTCTTCCTGACTCAGGCCGACACCGACCTGCTTTCACTGGCCCGGGTTCATGGCCGCCTGGATACTGATTTCCCACCGGTTCGCTCCCATAACCTATCGTCTCTCCGCAGCGATGAGGACGTCGACGCCTTCCTCTCCTCGGTGCTTCCGGGCGCCGAGATCATCATCGTGCGGCTCCTCGGCGGGGCCCGCAGCTTGGACCGCGGCCTCGAGCGGCTGGCCCAACACGCGGCAGAGCATGACCAGTGGTTGATCTGTTTGCCGGGGACCGACTCTCTGGACCCTGAGCTGATCGCGTACTCCAACGTCGGGGCGCCGGTCGCCCACGAGGCCCTGGCTTATCTGCAATTCGGGGGCCTCGATAACTACGAGCACCTGTTGAGATTCCTCAGCGATCACTTGCTTATGACCGGGTATGGATTTGACGCGCCCCAGCCCCAGCCCAGGCAAGGGATCTACCACCCGGACGTACCCGAGGGTACGCCGGAAGCCTGGCGAGCACGCGCCAACCCTGACCTACCCACCCTGGGCGTGCTGTTCTATCGCGCGCATTGGCTGGCCGGGAACACTGACTTCGTGGACGCCATCGTGCAGGCGGGCGAGGCCGCGGGCGCCAACGTAATTCCCGTATACGCCTACTCGCTGAAAGAGCTTGCCGACGATGCCGAATGGCCGACTGCGTTGAGCTATTTCGTGGAGAACAGCAATCCCAATATCGACGTGCTGATCAGCACCATGAGCTTTGCGCTGGGAAGCACAGAAAGCGACGGGCGGGGCTGGTCGGCGGACGTGCTCCGCCGCCTCGACGTGCCCATCATCCAGGCCATCACGGCCTCTTCCAGCTTCACGCAGTGGGCGGATTCGGTCCGCGGCCTCGGGCCACTGGACACTGCCATCAACGTCGCAATACCCGAGCTGGACGGCCGCATCATCTCGGTCCCTATCTCCTTCAAGGAAGAGGGCGCCAACTCAGCCGGGCCTTACTATGCCCCCCAGCCGGACCGCATCGAGCGGCTAGTGGGGCAAGCCCTGCGATTGGCAACGCTGCGCCACAAGCCAAATTCGACCAAGCGCATCGCTTTCGTCTTGACCAACTACGCGAGCAAGGCGTCGCGAGTGGGCAACGCCGTGGGGTTAGATTCACCCGTCTCGCTCCTTCGTATTCTCAGCGCCATGCAGGATGCTGGGTATGACGTGGGAAAGCCGCCCCCCAATGGCGATACGCTGCTCCGAGAAGTGTTGGCCCGCGGCTCGTACGACCGCGAGATTCCCGACCAGGCTTTTTTGGCCGATCCCGTCGCGTCAGTCAGCGGTGCGCGCTACCAGCGTTGGTTCGATGAGCTCCCGGAGAAGACGCGAAGCCAGATCGAGAAACAATGGGGTGCGCCGCCGGGTCGCTACTACGTGGACGAGCGCGGCGATCTCGCCTTGGCCGGATTGGAGCTAGGTAACGCCTTCGTCGCCCTCCAGC
>DASXTD010000686.1:0-4245 GCA_036505655.1 Chloroflexota bacterium | reverse complement strand
TGGAGGAGTGGCCCGCCTCCATGCGCAGCATCGACTCCGCCAAGCTGGCCAATGAAAGCATGGCCGACCTGGTCCGGCGGTACCCGGATCGCTTCGTTGGTTTTGCGGCCAGCATGATGCTCGAAGACGTCGATGCGTCGCTCAAAGAAGCCGAGCGAGCCATCTTCGAGATGGGCGCGCTGGGCGTGCAGATCTTTAGCAACGTCAACGGCCATCCCATGGACGAGGCGCGTTTCGAGCCGCTCTACGACACCATGGAGCGATGGGGAAAGCCGATCTGGTGCCACCCGATGCGGCCCCCGACCACGCCCGACTATCCGAGCGAGGAAGTCTCGAAGTACGGCCTCTACATGAAGTTCGGCTGGCCCTACGAGACCACAATCTTCATGTCACGTCTCATTTACTCGGGCGTGATGGACCGGCACCCCAACCTCCGCGTGCTCACCCACCACGCCGGCGGCGTCCTTCCCCATCTGGCCGGCCGCCTGACCCTGCAGCAGGAAACGCCTGAGATGCTGCGCGACCTTGGCATCGATGAGAGCTTCAACGAGGCCAAGGTGTTGGCCAGCTATCGACGCTTCTACGGCGACACGGTGTTCTCCGGCGCTCACGCTCCTCTCAATTGCGCGCTGGACTTCTTCGGCACCGATCACATCCTGTTTGGCACGGACTTTCCGTTCGGCGTCGAAGCTGGCGAGATGTTCATCCGCGAGACGATTGCCGCCGTACAGGAAGCTGTGCCCGACCCAGCGCTCAGCCAGCAGCTATTCGAAGACAACGCCCACTCCATCCTCGGCGTCCCATAAGTCCTTGCCCAAGCTGACCGTTGTTGATCTGCAAAAGATGAAGCAGATCGGCGAAAAGATCTTCGTCGCCGTCTGCTACGACTTTCAGATGGCCCGCATCGCTGAGAGGGCCGGCGCCGACATTCTGTCCGTCGGCGACTCCGTTGGCCGCACCTTCTGGGGCCAACCCACCCACTGGGAAGTGACCCTCGATCAGATGATCCTGGTCTGCGGCGCCGTGGCCCGGGGCGCCGAGCGTGCCCTAGTCACGTGCGACATGCCCTTTGGGCCGGCCCAGGCAGGCGTGCAAGCGGGCCTCGAGGCCGCGATCCGCTTAGTGAAAGAGGGCCACGCCGAAATGGTTAAGGTGGATAATGCGCCCGCCAACATGGATCTGTTCCGAGCCATCGTGAAAGCGGGCATTCCGGTCTTTCCGCAGTTCGGGTTCAGTCCACAGAGCACACTCGCCCTGGGCGAGCACGGTAATCGGACCGAGGAGATGGTGCGCCAGGGCAAAACTCAGATCGTCGAGCAGGCGAAAATGCTCGAGGCCGAGGGCGCGGCACTCCTGGACTGCACAGCCGTCACATCAGACGTCTATGGGGCGATCTCCGCGGCGGTGAAGATCCCCGTCATGGGCGGGTCGGCCACCCATGAGGCCGACGGCAAGATCACGAACTTCTCGTACCGATACGAGTCGATCGACCATCCCGTCCCGGGCCGGCCCAACACCGCCCAGCTCGTCTACGAAACCGCCGCTGCCTTCATAAAAAGGGTGAAGGCCGGGGACTATTAGTCCCCGAAGCCTCTGCCCGGGCGCTCGATGCGCTCGACCGACTTGTTCTCCGGCGAATCACCCGGGATCTCCCGGCCATCCGGGGTCAGGCGGTGACTCTCAACCTCCGGATATAAGCCGCCGACGCGAATCATGACCAGGTTCTGATCGCCGCTGCTCGCAAACCAGTAGTTCACAAAGCGAGGCAGCATGATGCCTTCGTAGCGGCCGACAACCTTGATGTTGTCGTCGCTCTCGATATGGAAGGTGGCCTCCCCCTCCAGGACCATGAAACTGTGGTCCTCGTGGGCATGGTTATGCATCGCGTTCTCGCCGCCCTCGGCATAGACCTTCATAGTGACGGTGAGCCGCTCGGCGCGGGCCCGCATGTCTGTGGTACGGCCCTGATCCAGGTACGGCGTGCGCAGGTTGAATACTTTCGCGGCTTGCTTCGTCTCGACTGCCATTGCTGTGCCCCTTTCCTCTGGTTACCCCTCCCCCCAGCCCCCTCCCCTGCGGGGGAGGGGGAGAAGGAATGATCTTGGGGGCTTCGCCCCCAGACCCCTTTGAGTCAGTTCGTCCCCACTGGCTCCAGCGCCTCGATATCGAGGCCGTACAGGCCCGCCACGTTGCTACACACCAGCTTGGTGCGGTCGGCATCGCTCAGATGACCAAGGTCGCGAGCAATCGTATCGCGCGAGTGCGGCCAGGTCGAATTCGGGTGCGGATAATCGTTGGACCACATGCAGTTGTCCAGCCCCCACCAGCTGAAGTTGTGGCCGCCCGCCGCGTCATCGAAGAAGGTCGCGAATACCTGCCGATAGAAATAGTCGCTCGGCTTGGTGGAGATGGGCGGCGGGTTGGTCTCGTGGAACCGGCGGTAATAGTAGTCCCACTGCTGCAGGAAGAACGGGATCCAGCCGACCTCGTTTTCCACAATCACTAGCTTGAGCTTGGGATAGCGATCGAGCACCCCGTAAAAGATCATGTCAAATAGAGCGGTGACAGCGTCAAATGCCTTGAGGTTCACACTGCCACGGTAGCTTTCTGCCCCGGTGCGAGTCCCGAACCCGGCCTTGCTGTAGTTGTGGCCGGTCAGGATGTGCATGCTGATCGGCATCTCGAGCTCCTGAGCGCTGGCCCAGAACCGCTCATAATGTTGGGAGGTAAACGGCAAATCGGGGTGGGGGGCCTGCCAGACGAGTGCGCCCTTCATGCCATTCTGCTTGCAGCGTTCCAGCTCGGCGATACCGTGATCGATGTCATAGACGGAGATGCAGGCAATGCCTAGCAACCGATCCGGCGCCACGGAACAGTACTCGATGAGCCAGTCGTTGTAGACGCGGAAGCAAGCTTCTTGCAGCTCGGGGTCGTCCTGGCCGAACAGCCGTAGCCCCGAGGTCGGGTAGAGCACCTCGGCGCTCACGCCGTCCACGGACATCTCCTTGAGCCGCTCTTTCGAGTCCCAGCCGCCGCTCTTGTTCTCGAACCGGCCGCTCCCCTCAGCAACGCGGCCATCATTGAAGCCCCGGCCCGGAAACACGGGCGCAACGTCCTTGAATTTCGCGGGCAAGCGCAACGACCACAGATCGCCAGCCTCTGAAACGTGGGAGTCCGCCGAAATTAGCAGCTCAGCAGCCATTTTCTCGTCTCCTGTCTCGCCAAATGCGGTGGCTGATCGCGAGTATAGCCATGGAGGTTCCAACCGGCCAGCGACGTATCGCAGACGCGGTCCACTCTCTGAGTCGGCGAGTCTGTTAGGCGACGCCGTAGATCTTGAAGTCAGTGAATGCGACCTGTAGCCCCTGAGCGTCCGTTGGGCGTGGGCTGTACACCATCATGAAAACTGAGCCTTCGCTGTGGGTGGTGTCTGTAGCCGAAGCCATGAGCTGGCCATTGACATAGGCCAGAAGAGTGGACCCTTTCGCTGCGATCAGCAGCTGATTGGGTTCCAGGCCCTTCCTCACCACGGAAGACGAGCCCATCGCCAGAGTGTCGAAGGGCTGCCCGAGCCCATGATCCCTGATGAAGAACCAGCGCTGGGTGTCCGGCTCTACGCGGAGATGGTAGTTTCCCACTCCCTGGTTGAAGCGGAGGCCGATACCGAACCGGCTCTCACCCGACGATCTCACGATCCGCCCAGTTGCTTCAACGGCGACATCCGTGAACGTCTGGCCCAGTACCAGCGCAAATAGCCCACCGCCGGCAGCCGACTGGGCCACCAGGCGCACCTGGTACTGGCCGCCGCTGTAGCTCTGCTCAGAGCTGTCGCGCGTGATCGAGGGCGCGAAGAGACCGTGAGTGGGATCAGAAAAATCGTCGTGGTAGCGGAGTGGCCCAAGACTCACGCCTCGTGTTAGGGGCCGGAGATTCATCTCGGGTAGGGGCGCGGGAGCAGGGGTTGCCGTCAACTCAGCCGGTTCCATCGCCGATGCCCCGGAGTCGTCGGCTTCGGGTCCTACGATATCGATGGTGGGGAGTTCTCCAGGCGCGACCTCCTCCTCTACCGACCCCGCCTGCGCATCGTCGTCCTGTGCACCCGCTTCTCCACTGCCTAACAAAGCCAGGGTGAGCAGCAGGGCCACCACAGAGAACAGACGCACGAAGGAGCTGACGAGGCGCACTGGCGCTGTCCCCTTGATTTGAGTCCGCGCTCGGTCGATCCTAATGGACTTAGGAGACCGT
>DASXTD010000685.1:0-2467 GCA_036505655.1 Chloroflexota bacterium | reverse complement strand
GGGGGTGGTTTAGGGAGGGGGGGACCCCCCCACGAACGACCTGCTCTCAGCGGCTGAGGCGTTTCGCCGCTACGACGAGGCGCCGGACCCCGAGTTCTACATCCCGCCGCGGCTGGTTACGCACATCGATGACGGCGCCATCACAGCGGT
The DNA here is from genome assembly GCA_036505655.1 of Chloroflexota bacterium. Lineage (GTDB taxonomy): Bacteria > Chloroflexota > UBA6077 > UBA6077 > SHYK01 > DASXTD01. The sequence continues at coordinate 2,317 of DASXTD010000685.1, read as the reverse complement.
GACGCAGCTCTATCGCGAGCTGTTTCCACCGGGCGGTACGATCTTGGACCTGATGAGCAGCTGGGTGAGCCACCTGCCGCCCGAGGTCGAGTACGGAGAAGTCGTCGGGCTGGGCATGAATGCCACCGAGCTGGCAGCCAATCCGCGACTAAACCGCTGGCTTGTCCACGACCTGAACCGCGAGCCGACCCTTCCGTTCGAAGATGAGACGTTCGATGGCGCTGGCATCTGCGTCTCCATCCAGTACCTGATCCAGCCGGTGGCCGTGCTCCGCGAAATCGGGCGAGTGCTGCGGCCCGGCGCGCCGCTAGTCATCACCTTCTCGAACCGCTGCTTTCCAACGAAAGCGGTCATGATCTGGCAGGCGCTCGACGACGCCGGCCACCTCGCTCTCGTGCAACATTACTTTGACGCCGGTGGCAACTGGGCTCAGATCGAAGGCCTGGATCGGTCGCCGGGTCTCGGGGGTGATCCTTTGTACGCTGTCGTCGCCCGCAGCCGGCCCACCGCATAGCCGCGCAACCAAGCCGACCGAAAAGAGGAGGGATCGATGCCGCCACCGTTTACGTTCGCTCGAGTGGATCACATCGTGTTGCGGGTGCGCGACCTCGCGAAGTCCGTGGCGTTCTATGAGATGTTGGGGGCCGAAGTAGGCCGCGTAGTGCCAGCTGGCAGTGTCGCGCAGATTACTCCCAGCCAATCGATCATCTTGCAGGGTCGGCCTGAATATGAGCCTGCGGAGCTTGGTGCCATCGACCACATCAATCTGACTATCCGCGCATCGAGCATTTTCGAGGTAGGTGACTATCTGCGTGCCCACGGCGTCGAATTCGTCACCGAGCCGGAGGAAGGCCGAGCGGGCCCCACGGTGAACGTCAAGGATCCCGACGGCTACGTCCTCGAGATCCGCATTGGCCCGGATCGTTAACGAGCGTAGCGTAGTGGCCTCGGGGCTCAACCTTTGGCGGGTTGCGGAGTCTGTTCCGTCATCCGAAGCGGATCAGCTGATTCAATGAAGGACCAGCGGGATCGATCCATGGCAATTCTAGGATCGTGCCGAAGGCGCGATCGGCGGAAATGAGCGCCTCGCAGGATCGATTCAAGGCGACCGCCGCAACGACTGAGTCGCATGCACCTAGCCTCGGATGGGTCTCGAACAAGGTCAAGCCCAGCTCGAGGTCATTGGAATCGACCGGGATCAACGCGAGGGCGTCGCGATAATGCCGAGCGACGGTGACCCAGGGGAGTTCCCCTGGTAACGAGTTTGTACGCGTCTGCCCCAAAGCGTAACGGCACGGAAACGGGGCGGTAACGGACCTGTACCGAGCCGAGGCCGACACTATGAGTAGGAGGTGATCGACCATGGCTGAGTACATTCGTCGCTGTCAAGCATGTGGGGGAGAGTTCACGATCAGCGCAAGCCAATACGATTCTGGCGTTGAGGCTGGAACCACCCTACCTAGTGTGTGTGCCCCCTGCATCGCCGGGCCAGTGCGTCTATCCTGGTGGGCCGTGCACAAGGGCCAACAGTTCGCCACCCACGTGCTGAGTGCAACTATCAGACTGCGGGACCAGGAAGCAGCCAACCTGAGAGCCGCCTCTCTGGTTGGTTGCGCTTAAGATTGGGCGAAGCGGACGCAGTAGATCGGCGGCAAATGCTCCGATACCGGTTTGGGTGAACACCACGCGCGGCATCGGTGCTCCGTCTCCCTTAGCGGACCTGACTCTCGGGTAGATTGACGAATGCGCTCATCTCATGGGGGAAGGTGACCGGCTCGGCCGCGCAGAGATAGCTGCTGTCTAGTTGATCGAGCCGGGTCACGCCCAACAACGCCATTGCGATCTGGATCTCCTCCTCGAGGAGCTCCAGCACTCGGACGAGCCCATCCACGCCGGCCGCGGCCAGGCCCCAGCCTTGCAGCTTGCCGATAGCGACCGCATCGGCGCCCAGGGCCAGCGCCTTCAGCACGTCGCTGCCTCGCTGGATACCACCATCGAGCACGACTTGAGCCCTGCCGCCGACCGCCTGCACGATCTCCGGCAGCACCTCGATCGTGCCACGCCCATGGTCGAGCTGCCGGCCGCCATGGTTGGACACCCAGATCACCTCAACTCCGTGTTCGACCGCTATCGCGGCATCTTCGGCCGTAGCGATGCCCTTAACCAGGAAGGGTAGGCTCGCGAAGTCTTTGATACGGTCCATCAGCTCCCAGGTGATCGAGGCTCGCCATCGCTGGTCCGTCGGGGTGCGGCCCTGCCGCGCGTTGTACCGATCTAGCATTGGACGTTCGCGACGGCTGTACATGGCGGTGTCCAC
>DASXTD010000684.1:0-2843 GCA_036505655.1 Chloroflexota bacterium | reverse complement strand
AGAAAGCGCCGTAACGTCAGGGAATCGGCGATCCGGTATTCCAGCTCCGTATCGTAGAGGATATTCTCGAAGAAGCCGATGAGCATGCACTTGAAGAAGACCATCGGATCGAGAGAAGGCCGGCCGAGCTTGGCGGCGTAGAGCGGCATGGTCAGCGTGTAAACGAAGGAGAGATCGAGCACCTGGGCCAGCCGCTCATAGAAGTGACTCGTCGGGATATGCCGGTAGAGATCGGTCGCCCCAATGAACAAGGTAGGTTCCGGCTGCCGCTTGTGTCCCTGGCTCATCGCGTCTCCTCGTTCCGCACAGTCTCTCAAGCAAGATTCGACGCGCTGACCTGAAAACCATTCTATTAAGCTGGCGTTTGCTTCGACTTTATCCAGCGTCTGCTAGCGTAAGTCTTGCGCAACTGGAGCCCACATCGCTTGCGGACTCTCAAAATGATCACTTCGGGGTTCGGTGTAACCTCCCTCGTGGAGGTGCACCATGGCCCACGACGACAGCGCACGAGAGGCTTCCGAGCACGGCCCGACGACGCACGCCATGCTGATCGTCTGGGGACACTTTGCGCGCACCCTCGGCCTGCTGCACCGTTTGGCAGGCATCCCGGTCCCGCAGAAGACCGTTCTCCACGCACCCCAGGAGAAGCTGACCGAGTTCTTGATCGGGCTGTTGTCCGGCATCGAATACTTGACGGACTTGAGCGAAGGTGCGGCTCCCTTGGTCGCCGACCGCGAGGTCGCACGCGCTTGGGAGATGGAGGCCTTCGCCGACGCCAGCAGTGTCAGCCGCACCTTGAAACAGTCTGACGACGCCACCCTGGCGGCACTCCAAGCGGCGCTCGATGCCGTGATGCAGCCGTTCCTGGATCGGGCCGTCGACGACCTGCGGGCTCGCCACGAGACCTTGCTCCTGGATGCCGATCTGACGGGGCGGCCCGTCAGCTCTACCAGCCACACCTATCCGGGAGCCGCGTTTGGGTACATGGATGGGGAAGTGCGACTGGGCTATCAGTTGGCCGAGATCTGCCTGCAAACCCGCCTGTTCGGCCGCCAGTGGTTGAGCGCACGCCAGCATCCCGGCAACCGGGTCTCCTCCGAATGCCTGCTGGAGTTGATCCAGGATGCCGAACGCCGCCTGGGGTGTCATCCAAGACGGCGCACCGAGTTGGTGAAGGAGCGGATTGCTGCCTGCGAGCAAAGCATGGCCGAGTGGGAACGCCTGGCAAGGCAGCAAGAGGAAGGCGCCGCTAGGCAAAGCGAGCGGATGGCGCGGCTGACCCAGCAGATCCAGGACGCCCACTGCCAGATCCAGTGTCTGCAGGAGACGCCCAGATCGACGCGCCAAGACGGGCCGCGGAGTCTGCTGGGCCGACGGCAACGCCAACTGACGGGTTGGGAAGGCCAACGGGAACGCGCCATGCAGCACCGCGAACACGCCTGCGCCGTCGCCCGGAACCATCGGGAGCGGGTCCAGGTCCAAGCGGCCGAGCGGGAGCGACTGTGCCAGCGAGGGGAGCGGTTGCACCAGGAGAACCTCCGGCAGCCCGACCCGCCGCGCTGCAAACTCCGCATCGATGCCGGTTTCGGCACCGGTGAGAACCTGACCGAATTGCTGGAGATGGGGTATGAGGTGGAAACCAAGTCGGGCAACGCCGCGCTGGTGCGTGCGTTGCGAAAACAACTCTCCGCGGCGACACCGTGGACCCGCGTGGGGAAGAACGCGGAGATGATCGCGTGGACCAACTACCGGCTCCACACCTGTCCCTACCCGGTCACCGTCGGCCTGGAGCGGTTTCACACTCCGAAAGGGCTGTTGTACGCGGTGCTGATCCGCAGCCAGGAGGGGCCGCAGGGGGCCTGTCCCGACCTGGAGGAGTGGTTTCACGCCTACAACGGGCGCCAAACGATCGAAGCCGGGAACAAAGAAGAGAAAACGACGTTCAAGGTCCAGCACCTGATGAGCCGAAGCCCGGCGGGGATCCGGATCCAGGCGATGCTGACGGTGTTCGCCGCCAACTTCGTGCGGTGGGCGCAAGAGTGGGTCCGCCCCCGGGTGGAGCGATCGAGCCCTCGGTTTGAAGGAGCGCTGTCCAGCCCGAAGCGATTGGTGCGGGTGGCGGCGAACAGTCCGGCCATGGTGGACCGAACGGGAGGCGGACTGCGGGTGCGGTTCAGCCCGTTGAGCAGCTTCGCGGGAGTGGTTGTCCGCTTGGATGTTGCTCCCCGCCATCAACTCTCTCTGCCGCTGTTCGAAAGTGATCATTTTGGGACTGCTGGAGCGATTCGGGCTCCAGTTGCGCAAGACTTACGTTAATGGTGGAACACGGAGTATTTCTCGCCCCGCGTCATCGAAGGGCTCTTGAGACGCGTCCCAGCCCAGGACGGACCGGTCATCCAGAGGGAAATCGCGAATGGGAGCAGGGGAATGGAGGTTTCTTGGCGTCACTGAGGCGGCGAGCGCATGCCGCATCGACCATCGATCAGCATCCGCTCGTCCCAGCGGATGGCGTGGCGCCCGTGCTCATTCCCAGGTGGCCGTCCAATTTCGACCGTAGGCGCTGGCGGTCCAGGTGATGAGGCGTGCGTGCGAGGCGCCGGGGATGTAGAGGACCGTCAGTTCGAGCCGGGTCGGGACGATCTGCGACGCCTGCGGCGCGAGGTCGGCCTCGGTGACGTCGGGCTTGAGCAGCCGCTCCGCGTGGACCATCGTCTCGCGGACCCGTGGCGCGATGCGCTGCGCCGCCTGCAGCGCCGCTTCCTGCGTCCGCTCCCGTACCAGCGGCCGAGGTGCGCGCTTGCCGGGTGGCACCGGCAGCACCCATTGCAGGAATGGTGCTGAGG
>DASXTD010000683.1:0-3285 GCA_036505655.1 Chloroflexota bacterium | reverse complement strand
CTTCGGAAAGCTACTACATCCCGGACGTATTGGTCATTCCCATGGAGCTAGTGCGGCCGCTGCTTCCGTTGTACGTGCTGGAGACCTACAGCTCGCCACTGCCGCTGGTGGTTGAGGTGTGGTCGCCGTCTACTGGCGCATTCGACGTGGCCACGAAGGTGCCCGAATACCAGGCTCGGGGGGATCTAGAGATTTGGCGCATTCATCCATTCGAGCGCACGCTCACAATGTGGCGCCGTCAGCCGGACAGCACGTACACGGAGGAGCAGTACAAGGGTGGCCCACTCCGGCCAGTGGCACTCCCGGGAGTGGAGATCGACTTCGAGGCGCTTTTCATCTAACCAAATTTTCGGCCACCGGGATCGCCGGGGGGAGGGCGCATGCTAACTAAGGAACAGAATCAGCGGTTCACCGAGGTGGGGCCGGGAACCGGCATGGGCGACTTGCTGCGCCGCTACTGGCTTCCCTTCGCCACCGTGAAGCAGCTCCACGACCATCCCACCAAAGCCGTCAGCCTCCTCGGCGAGCACCTGGTGGCGTACCGTGATCGCTCTGGGAACTACGGCCTGATCCAGGAGTTTTGCGCGCACCGCAACGCCAACCTGCTATGGGGCATTCCCGAGCAGGAAGGGCTGCGCTGCCCGTATCACGGCTGGCTGTACGACAACGAGGGCCAATGCATCGACCAGCCGGCCGAATCACCCGAGTCCACCTTCAAGGATCGGATCAAGATCCAGAGCTACCCGGTCGAGGAGCTGGGCGGCATGCTGTGGGCATGGCTAGGGCCGGAGCCGCGGCCAATGGTCCCCCGCTGGGAAGCGTTCGTGAAGGACGGCGTGCGCGATATCGGCTGGGCCGTGCTTCCCTGTAACTGGCTCCAGATCATGGAGAACTCCCTCGATCCGGTGCACCTGGAGCACCTGCACAACTACTTCTCGAACTACGTCCTGGAACGGCTCGGCCAGCTCGACGCCGATGCCCACACCTTCTGGCGCACGCGCCCCAACGTGCAGCGGCACGCCAAGATCGGCTTCGACGTGTTCGAGCATGGGATCATCAAGCGCCGCGTGTATGAGGGGGGCGACGAGGAAAACGCTTTCTGGAAGGTGGGACACTGCGTCGTGTTCCCATTCATGCTCCGCTTCAGCCAGATCCGCATCCCGATGGACGACACCCACACCCTGTACTGGTGGTACAACGTGCATCCGCGGCGGCCCGACGATGCGGACCAGCGGCCCCAGGACATCCCCCTCTACCAGGTGCCTCTGCCCGGGGTGGATGCAGAAGGGATGCCGATCTGGGACCTGGTTGATAACAACAGCGGCCAGGACAACTACGCCTGGATGAGCCAGGGGCCCGTCACTCCCCGCTGGACCGAGCACCTGGGCGAGTCCGACAAGGGCTTGATCCTGTTCCGCCGGCTGCTCCGCGACCAGATGAAGATTGTGGAGGACGGCGACGACCCCATGAATACGTTCCGCGATCCAGCCAAGAACGTGTCCGTCCACGTGCCCGACGAATACGACGATCCCAATTGGAAGGGCTATAACGGCGAGCGGAACATCAACGGCACCCGCAACGGATCGGTGGCAACCGGCCAGTCCATCAAGTACAGTCCCATCGCCCAGGAGCGCGCTCGGCGAGCCGGTTTTGCGACTCCCGAGAACGTGCTGGAAGCGGCGGGCAAGGTCGTCGGGTACGGCCAGATCCATCCGCGAGGCTAGAGGACACGCGGCGGGGGACAAGCCCCCGCCCTACCGGACGGGTCGGGTAGTGGAGTAAGAAATGGACGTCAAGAGTTTGCGGGCGGGGATGCAGTGCACCCTCTCGGACGGGAGTCTGGCGGAGGTGCGCGGCGTCCAGCCCGATAACATCCACGTGCGCGTGCGGTACCTGGACACGATGGACAATCCCGAGATTCGGATCGGCGAAGAGCGCGAAGTGCCCTTCGAGGAACTGATCGCCGAGTACATGGGGACTCATGCGGAGGGACTGACGTAGGGATTGGGATATAGGGGACGTCCTGCTCCCCGTCATTCCCGCGGAAGCGGGAATCCAGGTCCCTCGCTAGGAAACGGGTGGATTCCCGCGTTCGCGGGAATGATGGAAAAGGTGCCGCGGGACTGACGGAAAAAGTGAAGCGGAAGGCCTGACTTAGGAGGAACTGAGGATGCTGACTGAGGCTGAAAACGAACTATTGACGCGAGTGGGGCCGGGAACGCCGTGTGGCGAGCTCATGCGCCGCTACTGGCACCCGATCGCCGCCGTGGCCCAGATCCCGGAGCGGGGCACCCGACCGGTCAGGCTGCTGGGCGAGGATCTGGTCCTGTTCCGAGATCGAAGCGGCAACCTGGGGCTGATCGGCGACCACTGCCCCCATCGACGCGCCAGCCTCGTGTACGGCATTCCCGAAGCCGAGGGCCTGCGCTGCGCGTATCACGGCTGGCTGTGGGCGGCCGACGGCAAGTGCCTCGAGCAGCCTTACGAGACCACTGAGGATCCCACCAGCACCTTCAAAGACCGGGTCACGGTGACGTCCTATCCGGTCCAGGAGCTGGGCGGGATGATCTTCGCGTACCTAGGGCCCGAGCCGGCGCCACTGATCCCCCGCTGGGACCTGTTCGTCACCGAGGACGTGCCGAAAGAAGTCGGCTTCAGCCTGGTGCCCTGCAACTGGCTGCAGATTACCGAGAACTCGCTCGACCCGGTGCACCTGGAATGGGCGCACGGCAACTGGAGCAGCTACGTTCGCGAACGGCTCGGGCAGAAGCCAGGCCGCCCGGCGGCTCCGCACACTAAGCTGGGATTTGATCTATTCGACCACGGGATCATCAAGCGGCGCGTGCGCGAGGGCGCGGATGAATCGCATGCGATGTGGGCGGTGGGCCACCCGGTCGTCTTCCCCTACACGCTCAAGAGCGGCAGCACCCGCGACCCGGTCTTCCAGATTCGGGTACCCATGGACGATACCCACACGCTGTACTGGTACTACCACCTCTATCACGACCGACCGGAGCTCGGAGTGCGCCCGCCCGAGGAATGGCCCGTCTACGAGATCCCAATGCCGCACCTCACCGCTAGCGGCGAGCCGGAGTGGTCGCTGATCGACAACAACAGCGGCCAGGACAACGCGATGTGGAACAGCCAGGGAGCGATTAGCGACCGCTGGAACGAGAACCTGGGGCTATCGGACAAGGGCGTCAACCTGTATCGAAAGCTGCTGGAGGTCAACATCGCCAAGGTCCGCGAAGGCCTGGACCCGATGAACACCTTCCGCGACCCCGC
>DASXTD010000682.1:0-4617 GCA_036505655.1 Chloroflexota bacterium | reverse complement strand
AGCTCGCCGAGGAGCTGCCCTCCACGGGCAAAGGCACCTGGGTCGTGCGGCCAGACGGCACCATGCAAACGACCTACCGCCTTCGCCCCAATGTCACCTGGCACGACGGGACGCCACTCACGGCCGAAGATCTCGCATTCGGATGGGCCGTGACCAGCGACCCGGCTTTGCCTGTCGAGAGCAAGGCGGCATCCAGCGAGATCGCACGCATCGAGGCGCCAGACGACCACACGCTCCTGATCGAGTGGCAGCGCCTCTACGTGCAGGCGTACGCGATTACTGAGGACGACCTGGGCCCGTTTGCTTCCCATTTGCTACGTCCGCTGTACGAAGCCGACAAGCAACAGATGTGGGGCTCGCCCTACTGGACCACGATGTTTGTCGGGGTTGGGCCCTTCAAGCTGATGGAGTGGCAGCCCGGCGAACATATCCTGCTGCACGCCTACGACGGATTCTTCGGGGGGCGACCCCGAGTCGATCAGATCGTGATTCGCTTCATTCCGAGCCAGGACACGATTGTCGCCAACCTGCTGGCGCGAACGGTGGACTTCGACACCGGGAAGGGCCGCACGACCCTGCAGCAAAAAATCGAGATCAGGAATGCCTGGCAGCAGGCCGGGCTGCAACCCACGGTCCTAACTAGCACGGGGAACTTGCAGATTCTGTGGGTCCAATACGGGCACCCGGTGGTTCCCGAGCTCACAGACGCGCGGGTGCGGCGAGCCTTGCTGCTCGCACTGGATCGGCAGACCATGGCGGACACGCTGACCGACGGTCTCGCCCCGGTCGCCGACACCTTTCTGCCGCCCGATGACTTGAGGTGGGATTGGGTGAAAGACGGCATCGCCCGCTATCCGTATGACTCGCGCCAGGCCGATGCCCTGTTCGCCGAGTCGGGCCTGCGCCGAGGCCCCGACGGCGTCCTCGTGAATGCGGCTGGTGCGCGCATGGACCTCCCCCATTGGACCGTCCCAGGCACCTCGCACGAGCAGCAGTTGGCCATCGAGGCCGACAATTGGCGAGGCGCTGGAGTGCTCACTCAGCAGAAGATCCAGAGTCCGAGCGAGGCGAATGACGTGCGGACCATCGCCGGGTTCAGCGGTCTCTACCAGACCGTGTGGCCCACTCCGACCCTAGCCAGCATCGAAGCGCGTTTCCTCCCCAGTAAGTGTCCCAGCGAGCAGAACAACTGGACCGGCCAGAACTACGGCTGCTATCTCAACCCGGCCTGGGAGCAGGTTATGGGCCAGTTGAAGGCAGCGCTGGATCCGTCTGACCAGCGCGCACCCTATCTGGCCGCCGCGCGTCTCCACACCGAAGATCTGCCGTTCTTCACGCTGTATTTCGACGTCAACCTGGAGGTCCTGCGTCCGGGCATCACGGGCGTCAAAGGCGTCGCCAAGCCCGACGGCGACCTCACCTGGAACCTCCCTCAATGGGATATTGAGTAGGGCCATTTACGTCCCTGGAGCGAGCCTGCTACAGAAAGACCCCCAGGTTCTGGGTGGGCAGGCTGGTCTGGTCTAGTAGCACCAGCCGACGCAGCAGGCGCCAGCGGTCGTGTTCCCGAACCAGTACGTCCTGGCGCTCGCCGCAAAGCAGCTCGGGCGGCAAGTCCCCTCGCACCCGATACACGAGCAGGTTGCTTTTCACCTGGGCTTCGTGGCTCATGCCCGGCTGCAGGACGCGGACATTGCTGACGAAGCGGCGCGTGCGCGAGGGCGGGATCTCCGACCAGGCATACCCGCTCTCGAACCGCCTGACCCGCTCCTCCAGCGCATGCCACGTTTCGAGCATGTGGAAGGCAGTGGTGCTGAATGACACGCTGTGGTCGGGGTCATTGCGGCCGGTGCGGACCGGGACCCGGTAGTCGATGTCCTGGCTCAGCATGTCGAGCCACTCGCGAAAGCGCCGGGCGTCCAGCAGCTCGGCCTCCAGGTTGAGCCACTCCAGGCAATCGGCGTAGAGGGGGTCGCTCGCTTTCACGTAGGAGCTCGTGACCGTGTGGGTCACGGCCGGTTCAATTCGGACAGCCAATGCCGCAGGATCGTCCGCTGGGAGCCTTCTTCCAGGCCACGGTCGTAAACGAGCCCGGGTCCCGGCCAATCGGTCATAACCTTGGCCTCGCTCATGCCCTCAGTACCCATCTGGAGATTGATCTTCAAGTTTGCCTTGCGCGCATAGACACTGCGGGCCGATCGGGCGATGCTGCCCCACACCACCGTGTCGTCCTGCTCCATGTTTCCGGACGCACCAAAATGAGCGATCGACAGTCGGTTGGACCGGTCTTTGTACTCTGCCGACGCCTCTTTGGGAACGAGGACCCAGCTCCACACCTCGATCTTGCCGGGGCCCCGCGGCTGCCACTGCCGGAAGCTCATGTAGCTGAGTCGGCGCGTTCCGACTCCATTCCCCGGATCGGTTCCTCCCGAGTGCACCCAGGAAAAGTTGGGGAAAGCCGTGGCGAAGATGAAGCGCATGCGACTCGCCAGATCCCATTGGGCAGGCGAGACCATAGCGGGGTCGAGGAGGGAAACAACCTCTGGCGGGTAGGAGAAGAAGCCTGGCTGGTCTTGCGCTGCGAGGATGAGGCTGGCGCCATGGCCATTGCAGTCTGCGACGTTCCCACGCAAGCCGATCTGCGACGGTTGCGATCGCCCGTTGGTCTCCGGTCGAAGAAAGAAGGTGGACCGGTGGAGCGAGGCCGTGTGGTACGGATCGCCCGAGAAATTCTCAGCGGCCGACTTCCAGTCGCCTGCCATCACCCACCGATTCGGCTCGCCCACTACCTCCATGCCACCCCTGGCCATCCCGAAGCTGAGGTCCATGTACCAGGTGAAATCGCCCAGGTAGTCAGCCAGGGAGGGTGCGTCCGGATCGAGACAGGCGAAGATTAGCCCCTGATACGTATCCATCTGAGGGGCCTGGTGCAACCCCCACTCCCGGAGATCTAGCCGCTTGTAGGCTTCCAGGCGCTCGGGGACCACCACCAGCGCTCCCGAGTTGTCATAAGTCCAGCCGTGGTACGGGCAGCGGAAGAGATCCGTATTCCCCTGGTCGGCCCCACAGACCTGGGTCCCTCGGTGGCGGCAGCTGTTGAAGAGAACGTGCACGAGGCCGTTGTCGTCGCGAATCACGATCCAGGGGTCCTCGCCAATTGTCCGCAGGACGTAGTCTCCCGGATTGGGGATCTCGGATTCGTGGGCGACGCACACCCAGCAGCGGGCAAAGATGCGCTCGAGCTCCAGCTCATAGAGCTCGGGATCGTTGTAGATCCGGAGTGGGACGAGGCCCTCTTCGAGGGTCCGATCCACGTCGTCCAGGAGATCGCGCAGACGAGGACTGAGCCGAGGGTCTGCAACTCGGGCTTCGATGCTCATGAGTGCTCCTGAGGCGTCCGTGCTGCCGCGTATAGTAGCATGCGCTCCGCCAGCCAGACGTGGGCTGCAGGATGGCTCGGGCCGGTCGGGGAGACAGCGAATGCCCCACGCTACAGCCAAGCAGCGAGGACTGGGTGGGCTGGTCGTAGCCATCTTCGGGGTGCTGGTCGGCTGCGCACCCACGGCCGGCCCTGCGAGCACCGGCACGGCCCCGTCGGCCCCCGTCCGGGTAAAAACGCTGGTCTTTGCGACGGATGCCGAGCCCACTCTGGTCGTAACTGGAATGGGTGACCGACGCTTCCAGCAGCTCCGTGATGCGGTGCATCAGCACCTGGCGGCCTACGATGACCGTGGCGAAGCGCTGCCTCAGCTCGCCTTGGAGATCCCCACTCGCGTTCGCGGCACCTGGGTCATCCGCCCGGACGGCACGATGCAGACGACCTACCGTCTCCGGCCCAACGTCACCTGGCACGATGGTGCGCCGCTCACCGCCCAGGACTTCATCTTTGGCTGGACCCTCACCAGCGATCCCGCTCTCCCCATCGAGAGCAAGAGCTCTTCGACGGAGATTGCCAGCATTGACTCGCCCGATCCCTCCACGCTGGTCATCGAATGGAAGGGTCTCTATTCCCAGGCGAACGCCATCGTCAACGACGACCTCGGACCGTTCGCGTCCCATCTCCTGAAAGGCCCCTACGAGGTCGATAAGCAGCAGATGTGGAACTCGCCTTACTGGACTACCGGATTCGTCGGGGTCGGGCCGTTTCGCCTGGCCGAATGGCGACAGGGCGAGCAGATTCGCCTCGAAGCGTACGATGGGTTCTTTGGCGGCCGACCCAGAATCGACCAGATCCTGATCAAGTTCATCCCCAACCAGGACACAATCCTGGCCAATATGCTGGCCGGTACCGTCGATAAGGGGATCGGCAAAGGCGGGAGCAAGATTCAGCAGCAGATGTACTTGAAGAGCGAGTGGGAGCGCGCCGGCCAGAAACCTTCAGTCTTTCTGAGCACTAGCACGTTTCAACACGTCTGGATTCAGTTCCGTGAGCCCGCTTTTCCGGCGCTGACAGACCTCCGAATTCGTAAAGGACTCCTGCTGGCATTAGATCGGCAGACGCTAGCTGACGCCCTATCGGACGGGTTGGCGCCCGTGGCGGAGGCGTTCCTGCCGCCAGATGACATCCGTTGGGACTGGGTCAAGGACGTCGTCGTCAAGTATCCCCACGACCCGCGC
>DASXTD010000681.1:0-3465 GCA_036505655.1 Chloroflexota bacterium | reverse complement strand
AAGCACCTTTCACGAAAAGATACCGGCCCGCTCCTACCCGTGCCGGGAGGTAGGGGGTCTGATCCTCACTTATATGGGTCCTGGTGACCCGCCAGAGGTCCCCCGCTATCCATTTCTGATGGCGCCGGACGAGTGTCGGGCGAACTCGAAGTTGTTCTCCGAATGCAGCTATCTGCAAGCCAACGAGGGAAACATCGATAGCGTCCACCTCGGCATACTCCACATGGGAGACCCGCTGAACCGCTCCAACATCCGAGGCTACGACCTGGTCGAGCCCATCGAAACAGATTACGGATTGCGAATTTTCTTCTTGCGCCACGAGCGTGCTGACGCGGACCTTCTCCACGTCAGACACTTCGTCATGCCTAACCTGAGTCCCGGCGGCCTGAGCCCACGGGGACGACCCGATACCGTGAACTGGCACGTCCCGATCGATGACACGCACCACTGGAAATACTGGATCACCGCCAGCGCCAAACCAATAGACCGGGAGAGCGCGCTCAGTGGCCGCGCCGATCTGACCGCGGACTATCGGCTTACCCGCAATCGCGGAAACCGCTATTTGCAGGACCGGGCTGAAATGATGGAGGAGACCTGGAGTGGTCTCGGTAGGGTGTTCCAGCCGCACGACACCTGCGTGACAGAGGGTGCAGGGCCGATTCAGGACCGCACGCAAGAACATCTCGCCAACAGCGACATGGGAATTGCGGCAGCACGCAAGCTGATGCTCAAGGCCATTCGAGACGTCCAGGAAGGTCGCGATCCGCCGCACGTTATCCGCGACCCGATGCAGAACGTCTACCCCGACCTGTGGGGGGGCACCAACTGGCTCGTCCCTAACACGTTCGACTGGCGAAACTGCTCGCTGGAAGAAATGGTCGCGGCTGCCCTGCCCTCGGAGCCGCGCCCGGGAGTTAGGACCGGTTCGAGGACTGCGTGAGCCTACGGAACGCCCCGAAATGAAACGGAGCGGCCTCGGGACGCAACAGCCGAGCTTAAGGCCTGTGACGGCCGTCAAATGACGTCGTCTACAACGCGGGCACCTACGCTGTTGGCTTATCTGGCGCTCCTCGGCCTGGTGAGCGGTTGCGCAGCGGGTGCGCCTCTAGCGCAGTCAGAGACAAACCAAGCAAGAACATTGACGCCCAAGCGGATCGTGGCGGCTGTGGCCAGCAATCCGGTAGCGGTGACGCGCCAGATCGCGGGCATTCCGCCCGGAGCCGACGTAATCGAAGAGTTGGTTAACGCCGGGCTGGCGAACGTTGACAACGGCGGAGTGCTGCGGCCGCAGCTTGCCGTCGAGATCCCAACGCTCGACAACGGCGACTGGCGACTGCTGCCCGACAGCCGCATGGAGATGACCTGGCACATCAAGCCGGCGGCGGCGTGGAGCGACGGGATCCCGTTCACCTCGGACGATCTGCTCTTCACGGCGGTCGTCAACAGAGACCCTGAGATCGATATGGGCAAGACCGCAACCTGGGGCTCGGTAGAGAACCTGGAAGCGCCGGATGCGCAGACCATTGTGATCACCTGGAATCGGGTCTTCTTTGCCGCTGACCTTCTGTTCACGACGTATTCGCAATCACGCGCCATGCCCATGCCGAAGCATCTGCTGGAGCCGACTTATCGCGACAACAAAGAGGGCTTTCTACGCCTTCCCTACTGGACGTCCGAGCACACCGGGACAGGCGCCTTCCGGATCACCCAATGGAAAGAGGGCTCCGGGGCCGTCATGGCTGCAAATGACCGCTACATATTCGGACGGCCCAAGATTGATGAGATCGAGGTTCGCTTCATCGAGAATCTCAACTCCATGATGGTGAACCTGCTGGCGGGGGAAATCGAGATTGTGCTCGGTCGGGGCCTATCCCTCGACCAGGGCGTGCAGGTCCGCGACCAATGGCGCGATGGGCGCCTCGACCTGGGCTTCGTTAGCCTGGTGGCCGTCTATCCTCAACACCTGGATCCCACGCCCGCGATCGTCGCCAACGCGCAGTTCAAGCGGGCTTTGCTCACTGCTCTGGACCGACAGGCGATGGTTGAATCCATCGTGTACGACCTGGAGCCGGTCGCGGACAGCTTCTTCGAGCCCCATCGCCCCGAATACCCGTTCATCGCCAACAGCGTGGTCAAGTATCCGTACGAACCCAGACGGGCAGAGCAGATGATTGCCGAGCTGGGGTACAAGCGCGGGACGGACGGCTTCTTCGAGGCTGCACCAGGCCAGCGACTTTCCATCGAAGTAGCTACGGGCCTGGGAGGCGAGGCGCGCGAGAAGTCGGTCCTCGCGATCGCGGACTACTGGCAGCGGGTGGGTGTAGCTACGAGCCCGGCCATGCTGACTCAGCAAGAGGACCGGGATCGGAACTATCGGGCCGGCGGGCAGCAGGCGTTCTACGTCGTCAGGGGGCCCACAGACTTCGAAACCCTGGCCAAGTTCCACAGCAAGAAGATTCCATTGCCGGAGAACCGGTTCACTGGTGGGAATCTGGCTCGGTATGGCAACCCCCAGTTCGACGCGCTGTTGGATAGATTCGAGGTGACCATCCGCAAGCCTGAGCGCATGCAAGTTCTGGCCCAGATTGTGGATCACATGACGAGCCAGGTAGTAGTGATGGGCCTGTTTCACGACGCGGACGTCGTTCCGATCAGCAAACGCCTGCAAAAAGCCGAGGCGCAGAAGGGGATCGGGGCGACGACGGCCTGGAACGTGCAGGAGTGGGACCTCGAATAGCGTGGGGCAGCAGGGCCTTTCTTAGCGGCCAGGTCTTGTGCCAGAACTCAAAATGCTGAAACCCGAGGCGCTCCGCTCAGCCGTTCTGGAAGGCAGCTTGGAGTTCCCCCCCAAGGGGAAGCCCTTTCGTTCCGTAGCTCTTGGCCTCCGTCTGCCCGCGCTTGACAGGTTATGAGGGTGCCTGATAGAGTGCCCGACAGACAATAGAATAGTGCTCGCCCTTATCAGGAGAGGTGGAGGGATCCGGCCCTTTGAAGCCCGGCAACCTCCCCACGCTGGAAACGCCCAGCGCTGAGGAACGGTGCCAATTCCGCTCTGACGCAAGTCGGAGAAGATGAGGGAAGGAGAGCGAAGCTGTAATACGCGCGCCCCTTCCCCATTGCCGGGAAGGGGTTTTTTCGTTAGGCCATTCTCCTTGCAGCAAGCGGAGCACGGGGTCTAGCAAAACCCGAAAGGAAGACCGGATGGGGTTCATCAAAGGACTGGTGTGCCGGGAGTGCGGAGCAACCTACGACCTCTCTCCCCTTCACGTTTGCGAGGCCTGTTTTGGGCCGCTCGAAGTCGCTTACGACTATTCGGCGATCGCCGGCGTCATCTCGCGCGAGAGCATTGCTCAGGGGCCGGCCAGCTTGTGGCGTTATCGCCCGCTGCTGCCTGTCGAAGATGAGCCGCCCGTTGATCTCCAGGCGGGCTTCACTCCGTTGCTCAAGGCCGAGAATCTGGGCCGC